>NZ_JAUBTL010000065.1:0-39734 GCF_036702475.1 Microcoleus sp. D2_18a_B4 | reverse complement strand
CCCTATGCCCTATGCCCTATGCCCTATGCCCTATGCCCTATGCCCTATGCCCTATGCCCTATGCCCTATGCCCTATGAACACCTCATGTTACTGAGAAAGGCTATATAATCAACTACTTCTTACTCGGCGCAATCTTCTCAATAGAAATCAGCGCCTCCATCACCGACTCCACAATTGGCGCCGCCACCGTACCCCCCGAAGAACCCTCCTTCGGCTCATCAATCACCGCCAGCACCACATACCGAGGAGCCTCCACAGGCATTATCCCCACAAAGCTAGTAATAATCGCCTTGTCAGAATAACCCCCACCAGCATTAGCTTTTTGAGCCGTACCCGTTTTTCCAGCAATCCGATACCCAGGAATTTGTGCAGCTTTCCCCGTACCGCCATCAACCACAGTTTCCATCATTTCTAACACCTGCTTAGTAGTTTCCGGCGAAAAAACCTGCTTAGGAACCGGCCTCGGAAGCTTCCAATAAGCTTCACCATCTCTATCAAAAAGTCCCCGCACAACATGAGGAGTCACCAACTTGCCGCCGTTAGCCAAAGCTCCATTAAGTTGCACCAACTGCATCGGAGTTATCGAAAAACCCTGACCAAAAGCAGTAGTAGCAACTTCCACAGGAGAATTAATAAATTGCTCTCGCTTTTTAAGCTGGCTGGTTACTTCAAAAGGCAAATCAGTTCCCGCAGTTTGTCCGAGTCCGAGTTTTTCTAAAGCTTGATAGTAAAGAGAAGGTTTCATGGTTCTCATGATGTGCACCATTCCCACATTACTAGAATGTTTCAAAATCTCAGTAACAGTCGAAGGGCCGCGCGCGCCTGCTCTTTGGTAATCGGAATTTTGGATAGTCCAGGGATTCATGTAAATCCGACCTTCATCGTTAAACACAGTATTAGGTTTCACCGCACCCGCTTCCAGAGCGATCGCCACATTAATCGCTTTAAAAGTCGAACCAGGCTCATAAACATCAGTGACAGCCCAATTTTTATAGCGCGACAAATCGAAATTAAAATATTGATTCGGGTCATAAGAAGGTTCCGCTACCACTGACAGCAATTCCCCGTTACGGGCATCCATCACAATCACTGTGCCCCGCTTCGCATTGTGTTGCTTCATTTTTTCCTTGAGAGCAACTCGCGCAGCCCGCTGCAAGCGACTGTCGATCGTCAATTGCAATTTCAAGTCATCAAGCTGCACAAATCCCGCCGTCAGCCGATCGGGAACCCAATTCCCATTGCTCGACCTGCTAAACTGAATCGACGGCATCGATCGTTCCAACAAATTCTGCTGGCTGTATTCCACCCCGGCTTGTCCCTTCCGTTCCCCGTCCACATAACCGAGGATATCAGCCGCCAACTCCTGCTGCGGGTAAAAACGCTGCTGCTGCCGCAGCAACTCCAAGCCATCGACCAGATTCTCTTTAATTTGCATCCCAGCGACGCGATCGGCAACCTCTTGAGGCAGAGACTCCGCAATTGTAATACCGCTTTCGGCAAGATTAAACCTGCGTATCAGTTCAGTTTCCGACGTAGTGCCCGGACTCAGTTCGATCGCCAGCATCGGAGCCAATTTAGCAGCAATTTCCGCCTTCGAGTGGTTAAACAACTTCGGGTGAGCGTAGAGCGTGTACACCTGTCTGTCGATCGCCAAAACATTCCCTGCGCGGTCAATTATCGGGCGTCTCGGTACAAACGGCTTCGTTTTGAGAGTTTGCTGCTGCTCGGCCTGTTTACGTAGCGCCGGAGCTCGTGTCACCTGCAAATAAAACAAATTCACAGCCAGCCCCAGCCCCCCCAGCATCAACACCGCCCACACGGCCCACAAACGGAACTTGCTGCGCTTTAAACGCTCCACCGGTCGCCCCCAAGATGCAGCCGTCTGTTGTGGCGATCGGCCGAAACTGCCGGAATATCTAGGTTTGGCTGGTTTTTCCCACCCAGTGCCATCGCCCCCCTGTTTTGGGCGTTTGAAATTCGGCGATCTGTAGCGGTCAAAACGGGGGTCGTAGCTCATGGCATTAAAAATTCAATAGCAAGTTATAGCCTTTCTCAGTAACATGATGTACTATCTGGCATTGGGCATTGGGCATTGGGCATTGGGCAAACAGGGCATTGGGCATTGGTCAAACAGGGCATTGGGCATTGGGCATACCTCACCACGCTTGAGAACCGCTATAAATCATTTTAGAATTTAGAATTTAGAATTTATGGTTTAGGAGAGAAAATTAAATACTTGGGAATGAGCGATCGCTATCAGCCTTTCGATCGGATCTAGAGTTGCATTCTTTTTTGGGAAGTGGTGTTAATTATTTTTAATTTTTAACAGACGGTTGCAAGCAGAAAATCGATCGCGACTTACAAAAAAGTCAAAAAGGAAATTAGATCCTCCAATTCTCAGGCCCTCGGACACTCATGCCCGGAGGGCACTCTCCGCTTTGACACAGGCTTAATAGCCCAGCGGTGTTTCCACACCGCCTCCCTTCTTGAGAGCGGGTTCAGAACTTGGTGCCGCAAGGGGCGATCTGGTTTCAGGGGCCGGCTGCAAGAAAATCGTGTTCCCTGGATTCTGTGGAGCCAAACCGGTTTCTGGATTTTGGGCTTCTTTAGCAAGTTGGTGTTTCAAGACTTCGCTAGCAGCACTCAACTGCTGTTCTTGGAGGCGCAGAGTTTCCAGTTTTTGATAATCCTGACTCCAGCGCTGCTCGCCGTAAACAGTCAAGCCGTAGAGACTCAGAGCACCGCCCAAAAGCATAACTGCTACCACTGAGGAGGCGCGCTGTGCCTGCAGGAGCGATCGCAACCACACTGGCTGCTGCTGGCGAGCTGGCATGACTTTCAGCACCGATGCGGACTGCCGAACCTGAGCCTGTTCGTCTGCTGGCGAGTAGTTGGGCAATACCGGCCCTGTCTTCGCCCGCCTAGCTCTGGCAATAGAAGTAACTTTGCTTTTGGCTGCGCCAGCGGCGGGCTTGCGGGTCGATCGGGAGCGGGGAGAATCGGGGGATCTGATAGCAGCGGTCATAGAGTTCACCAATACGTAAAGTGGGGTAGCTTCAGCTTGATTGAGCTTAAGAGTTTTTTTTCAAGGGCGAGCGCCAGTTGTGGCAATCTGGGTTCGATCGGTTATCCTTACCAAGGATACCTCACAAGCCAACCAACCCATCCTACCACTGGTCTCTTTGACTTCAGGATTTGCCAAAAAAAAGAAATCTTTGCTGGTTAGCGATAATCTATGTGAAATTTATTAATAAATGCAGTATTGTAATCAACGAGCGAATCGTTGAGCTATTCGTGCCAGCATTGTTTCTCAAGTACACTCTTCCCTTCCTTGCGATGGGTTTTCAATGTTAAGGAGTTTTTATGAACAAGGGATTAATTCGTTTGACTTTGGTCGTGGGCTTGGCAGTAGCCCTCGGCGCCTGCGGAGGAGATACCACCACCCCCAGCTCCCCTAGCCCCTCTCCGGGCGGCACTGGTGGCACTGGCACTACTACTACTCCCCCTGCTTCTTCTGCATCTCCAAAGTCCACTCCTGGGACTGGTGCAACTACTACCCCTGCCCCTTCTCCTAAAAAGTCTCCCTAACTAGGGCGATCCGAGAGTGTTTGCCCAACGAGCCTAGCCTCCAGGTGAAAAATCGTTCGCTCCTCGCATTTTTTCATCTCAGAGGTCTAGGTCTCAAGTTGGGTGTTAGTTGTAGTCTGATGCTTTTACTACTGTTCCGTACATCCCCTTACTGCAGCAAAGTCCGCTTAGCGCTGGGTTACAAGGGCATCCCCTTTGAAGTGGAAAACTTGACTCCCGGGCTGCCGGTTTTGAAACTCAAGTCTCTGACGGGAGGTTTGAAGACAGTGCCCGTGCTGCTGCCTCAACTCGAAGGTCAATCGATTTTAGATTTTAGATTTTAGATTTTAGAGGCGACCCCACGGATAAATGCGGGGGCTTGAGGATTTTCGATTTTCGATTTTGGATTGATTCCACGGATAAATCACGTGGCGGGTACCACCTTTGAAATTCTTGGTCAACCGGAGGCGAGCGCAGACGCGACGAAAATTTTGCACGATCGAGTCTGGTTTTCCTTCCCCGCCGCTGTTGCCCGCAGACGAGAGGAAATTAAGCTGAGGCTTGGATGATCGAATACAGGCTCGATGACAGCACCGACATGGCTACTAGATGTGTTTACTGCGAGTTTCGCGCCGCTGCGGGCAAGCAAATCGACCCGTCTGTTTTGAGCCAGTTTAGTGATTCAATTGGCGCCACGCCAGTTCGGTATTAACCCGGCCTCGGCAAAACTCGCTCCAGTTGCGCCTGAGTGCTGCTTTAAACCTATTGCACCGTCGCTGGTAGGATGGTGCTAGTTTCGTAGGCGATGCCTTGAGCATGGCAGATATTGCTTGCTGCTGTCGCCATACTGAGTCCTTTAGCTTTGATTCCTCAATACCGAGTTAAGCATCCTTCGCTGTTTGAGCGTATTGCCCAAATTCACGGACTTTGTGGGCAAACCCCGCCTCCGAGATGTGAAAGTCTACCGATCGGGCGATTCTCCCTGCCTGAAAATTCCAGGTAAACTATTAACTGCTCCCCAACACTTACAGGGTTGACCCTCCTGCAGTCGCCAATCGACAAGAGTTTAAAAATATCCCTTATCACATATAAAAAAATAAGTCAAGGATATTTGGGAAAAAATATAAATTTTTCAATTTGTTTTAACTACCAGCCGGGAAGTCCCTCGGTATATTTAGAGGGGACACATCTGAGCGCAGCGCGAAGTACCCCGAATAAATTACGCCCGCGTGATGGAAAGAAGCGTCGGGTGGAGGGACGGAAACCGACAATTAGACTTAGCCACTATGAATTAATCTTGGGAAGTATCTTGATTTTCGATGTACTTCCTAAGTGTTGAAATGGTAATCTTTGGTGTGGCATTTTGGACATACACAAACTATACTATGCAAAGGTCGAAAAAAGAAAGTTAAAAAATGCAACTCACTTACAAATACCGCCTCAAACCCACAAAAGCCCAACTAACAACGATGGTGGCTCACCTAGAGCTCTGTCGTCGGCAGTACAACTACCGACTTGGCGATAGATTTAGGTGGTGGTCAGCCACGAGAACACCTATCAACGCCTGCCCCTTGATTGTTTCGATAGTCCCTGTGGAGGAGATTTATCAAAATATTCCTTTGACGAGAGTGCAAACTAGGGATGGTAGAAAAAAGGATGAGTCAGGCAATCCTTTGACCAGGAAAGGTGACGTTTTATCGAACATTGAAGGCGGATATGTACAGTGGCAAACCATACAACTGGCTGACCTGAAAAACACAAAAAAGCTATTTCCTGATTATAAAGTGTTGGACTCTCAGGTTTTGCAAGATGTCGTCAACCGAGTGGAAACTTCCTTTTCAAATTTCACGACGCCCGATAAAAATGGCAATCGTAGAGGCAAGCCCAGATTCAAAGGGCTTCATTACTACAAATCTTTCACTTATCCTCAACTAGACAATCTTGATATTGTCAAGGACGAGCAAAATAGGATTTGTATTGATCTGGCAAAAATAGGTCAAGTACCTATGGTTTTCCACCGTCCAATACCAACAAGGTTCACAGTTAAGACGGGAACAGTTATCAGAGAAGCTGATGGGTGGTATATCTCCCTGACGCTAGAAGATAAAACAGTTCCCGTAACGGTTGCAGAAATTCAACCGACGGTCGAAAATACTGTTGGCATCGATCTGGGAATCACTAATTACGTCTATCTTTCCAATGGCGAGAGAGTTGAGAATCCTAGGTTTTTGAGGAAGTCGGCCCAGAAATTGGCAAAACTTCAAGCGAACTTAGCTAATAGAGTCAAGGGTTCTAAGCCTGGGAAGATTATCAAGGACAAGATTTCCAAACTCCATCAGTTTGTAGCTAGAGCTAGATTAGATTTTCAGTTTAAAACTGCACATGAGCTATTCGGTAAATGTGAGGTTTTAGTTGTTGAAGACTTGAGTGTCAAAAATTTAACTAGACGTGCCAAGCCCAAGACTGATGTTGAAAATGGTAATTTGGTTTATTTGCCGAACGGTCAGTCAGCTAAAAGTGGCTTGAATAAATCCATGCTTGATGCTGCTCATGGGCAATTCGCCAGCGTCCTAAAATATGTCGCTTGGAAATTGGGTAAAAGCATTTTGTTTGTCTCTCCAAGAGGAACTTCTCAACATTGCTGGAATTGCCTCAACAAAGTACCGAAAGAATTGTCGGAGCGCTGGCATTCTTGTCAATGCGGAGAATCTTTGGATCGAGATAAAAACTCAGCTAAGCTTATAAAGAGAATTGGTCTAAGTTACGAAAGTGGCGGGGGAACTCCGTCACTCAAAAAAGCCTTTGAAAAAAAGGAAAAAGAAGCCTGCGGTCTAACTGTAGTCAGTTGACCGTCAGGTTCGTTCACTATTTCTATACTTAGATGTTAGCAGTAAAACCCCAGCTCGGCCGTCGGCAAGACAACAGCCTGCTGTGTGTGCAAGGACGCGCGCTGGATCTGCAGCAGTCAAGATCGTGCTAATCAGTGGTAGGATCAGCAATCAAAAATGTATCGAAATGTAAAGTGCAGCGCCGCTCTAGGTTTTGAAAGCCATTTAGTTAAAAGATTGAGGTAAGTAGTTTTATGCCCGCGACCGTCCCCTTTGAACAGATTGACCGCATTGTTTGGAATCAGCACCACGATCCATTTGAAGTGCTAGGCCCTCATGCGATCGAAGAAAATGGCAAAAAAGTCTGGGTCGTCCGAGCTTATCTGCCGAATGCGGATGCGGTATCGGTAGTTTTGCCGGAAGCCAGGGCCGAATACCCGATGAAATCAGAGCATCACCCTCACTTTTTTGAATGTACGATCGACACCCCAGAACTAGCAAACTATCAATTGCGGGTCAAAGAAGGGGAACACGAGCGCTTCATCTACGATCCCTACGCTTTTCGATCGCCCAAACTCACAGAATTCGACCAGCACCTATTCTCAGAAGGCAATCACCACCGGATTTACGAAAAACTCGGGGCGCACCTCACCGAAGTAGGCGGCATCACAGGAGTATATTTTGCCGTTTGGGCCCCGAATGCCCGCAATGTCTCTGTTTTAGGAGATTTCAACTATTGGGACGGCCGCAAACATCAAATGCGGAAATCGCAAAACGGCATCTGGGAATTATTTATTCCGGGACTATCCGTGGGAACTTCCTACAAATACGAAGTGAAAAACCAAGACGGACATCCCTACGAAAAGTCCGATCCTTACGGTTTCCAGCAAGAAGTGCGGCCGAAAACAGCATCAATTGTCACCGACTTAAGCACCTACACTTGGAACGACAGCGCTTGGATCGAAAAGCGGCGGCACACAGACCCACTGACGCAGCCGGTTTCGGTTTACGAATGCCACATCGGTTCTTGGCTGCACGCCGCTACTGACGAACCCGCCGTGCTACCAAATGGGGAAATACAACCCGCCGTGCAGGTTTCGGAACTCAATCCTGGGGCGCGCTTTCTGACTTACCGGGAATTAGCCGATCGGCTGATACCCTACGTCAAAGATTTGGGATTCACCCACATCGAAATGCTGCCCATCGCCGAACATCCTTTCGACGGTTCTTGGGGCTATCAAGTCACCGGTTATTTCGCCCCAACCTCCCGCTACGGCACACCTGAAGATTTCATGTATTTTGTTGACCAGTGCCACGCCAACGGCATTGGCGTACTGGTGGACTGGGTACCGGGACATTTCCCCAAAGACGGCCACGGCTTGGCTTTCTTTGACGGAACTCACTTGTACGAACACGCCGACCCCCGCAAGGGCGAACACAAAGAGTGGGGAACCCTAGTATTTAACTACGGCCGCAACGAAGTGCGGAATTTCCTAGTATCAAACGCTCTGTTCTGGTTTGACAAGTACCACATCGACGGGATTCGCGTAGATGCCGTAGCCTCGATGCTTTATTTGGATTACTGCCGCGAACCGGGAGAATGGCTGACCAACCAGTACGGGGGCCGGGAAAATATCGAGGCTGCAGATTTTCTGCGTCAGGCGAATCACGTCATTTTTAGCTATTTCCCAGGGGCGCTGTCGATCGCCGAAGAATCTACCTCTTGGCCGATGGTATCTTGGCCGACCTATGTAGGCGGTTTGGGCTTCAACCTGAAGTGGAACATGGGTTGGATGCACGATATGCTCGACTATTACCACATGGACCCGTGGTTCCGCCAGTTCCACCAGAACAACATAACTTTCAGTATGTGGTACAACCACAGCGAGAATTTCATGCTGGCTTTGTCCCATGATGAAGTAGTGCACGGCAAAGCCCACATCATCGGGAAAATGCCAGGAGACGAATGGCAAAAGTTTGCAAACGTGCGGTGTTTGTTTACTTTTATGTTTGCTCATCCCGGCAAGAAAACGATCTTTATGGGGATGGAGTTCGGCCAGTGGCACGAGTGGAACGTTTGGGGGGATTTGCAGTGGCAGTTGCTGCAATTCGAGCCGCACCAAAAGTTGAAGCTGTTTTTTAAAGATTTGAACCATTTGTACCGCAGCGAAACGGCACTTTACAGTCAAGATTTTGCTGAGGATGGGTTTGAGTGGATTGATTGCAGCGACAATCGACACAGCGTCGTGGCATTTGTGCGCCGAGAGAAGGATGGCGACGAGTTTGTGGTGACGGTGTGCAATTTTACGCCGCAGCCGCACTCTCACTATCGCGTAGGAGTGCCGGAACCTGGTTTCTATACGGAGTTGTTTAACAGCGACGCGCGGGAATACGGCGGTAGCAATATGGGGAATTTGGGGGGCAAGTGGACTGAGGAGTGGTGGTTCCACAACAGTGCTTATTCGATCGACTTGTGTTTGCCACCTTTGGGGGTGTTGATCTTAAAGCTCGATCGGGCAAAAACCACAGCCAAATCTCAACAGTTTTAAGTTGTGAGTCGTGAGAGTTTTGAGTTAAGAAGAATCAAAACTTTATTAAACCTAAAAATTTGAGGGTATTCAGAAACCCGGTTTCTCTAAGAAATCGGGTTTTTTTTGTTTTGTTGTTGTGGCGAAAGAAGGAAGTTCTGCAACGGATTCGCTTTCTTCGGATTTAAGGAATTTAATATTAATTCCGGTGGCATCGGAATGATTTAACCGCAGAGTACGCAGAGTTCACAGAGGAAGAGAAGAGAGAGATGAATAATTTCGATGCACACGGAAAGGATATAATAACTCTTCTAAATACTTAGGCTACCCATCGATTTCGATCGGCGGGTAACTGCGAGGGTACAAGTTCCAAATACTACCGCTAGGCGAGCGTACCTCTTACCACTTTTTAATTTCGAGTATCGGAAGCGCCAAGATTATAAGAAACTTTTGACGGCTCCACTGTTACTACTTCCGAAAGAGATTGTTCTGCCGCTACCTCTAAAGTTGGCAGTGGTAGATGCTTCATTTCCCAAACTTTCAGCAAAATTAGATATTCATAAAAAGCTTGCAGCGTGCACCAAGCCAATCCCGCTTGGCCGTCAAGAAATCCGCCCAGTAAAATATACATATAGAAAAAGCGCACCACAGGCCGCAAAGGCAAGCGCAAAGAAAAATCTTTCAAAGCGCGGCGCCTTTCCACCTCTGACGCGCCAAACAATAAACCCCACCAATTTACTTGACCCGCTTCTAATTGACGGAGAGTTTCAGCCGCCT
This sequence comes from Microcoleus sp. D2_18a_B4, assembly GCF_036702475.1. Lineage (NCBI taxonomy): Bacteria > Bacillati > Cyanobacteriota > Cyanophyceae > Oscillatoriales > Microcoleaceae > Microcoleus > Microcoleus sp. D2_18a_B4. The sequence goes on along the minus strand of NZ_JAUBTL010000065.1, from coordinate 30,033 downwards.
CGTCAGTCGAGTAGCGGTTGTGCTTTTCAATCCAGCGGGAAAGACCTTTGCTGCAAGTATAGTGAGGGTAAGTTTCCTTCAAAAAGTGAGTAGGCCCGTTGCAGACTTCCCGTTCTGTGTGACCGTAGTCAGTAAACCACACTCGGTCTTTGCGAAAGAGACGCATTTGATAGCGGGGATATTGAGTGCTGCGGCGAATCCAGCGCTCCATAAATATTACTTTTTCAGCTACGTAATAGCCGATATATTCTTGAGTTTCGATCGCCTTTAAGCATTCAGCAAACAGTGCAGGCGTCATCCGCTCGTCAGCTTCGAGGATGTAAACCCATTCGTACTTGCACGGGACTTCTTGGAGCATCCAAGTCCGCTGGCGTCCGTGAGTTTCAAAGCGGTGCTGTACTGTTTGCACGGCATAGTTCTGAACAATCTCAAGGGTGCGATCGGTGCTGAAAGAATCAACTACAATGATATCGTCACAAAGCAGTGCCGATTCAATGCAAGCGGCGATATCAATCTCTTCGTTGTAAGTCAGAATATAAATTGAGAACATTCCCAGCTTTCAGTAAGGGCAAACTATTGGGTAAACAAACTATTTCTTAGGGATGTCTCGACCAGCGCGCTCCCTGTCAGCGCCGGTCAATTTTTGCGGCGGCCGAACCGCAGAATTCCCATACTTCTCAATCCCGTCCAACCAACAGTAATGTAGCCTATCGCTAATAGCAAACTGTTGATTCCCGTCTGCAAACTCGAATTTCTTGATCGAGTTCTTAACTCTTTCTCTTTTTGTTGCTTGCGGGTGCGAATCTCGTTGCGAGCTTGAGTGGGAAGTGATTGAGCTTGCTGTTCCAGGAACTTGTCGAGGGCTTTCGGGTCATTTTTCGACTCCTCAAGCACAGCTTTCAATTCCTTGGGAACCTCTGGACTCTTGAGTGCTTCTTGCAGCTTCCCGTCGTCTTGCAGCAGCGCCCCTATCTGGCTGCGACGCTGGCTTTTGAGCTGTTCTACCTGAGCTTTAAATTGAGGGCTTTTAAGTTGTGCCTCAAGTTGACCTTCCGCTTGTCCGGCTTCTTGATCGACTTGAGCCAGAGCATCCTTGAGTTCCAAACGAGTATTGTTGAGGTGAACGGGAACCAGAGATAGGTAAACTAGACCTAACAAGCTGGAAATCAACAGCGCCCAGAATCGCAAGTCCAGCCAAACATTGCGTCGCTCAATAGAGACTCCACTGCTGCTGTCCACCCAAAAGCCAGTCATCAGCAGGGCGATACCCATCAAAGGAATAATGCCCCTGTCAACTATCTGAATTGCTGCGGCAAGCTGCCAGCCTCGATTGAGAAAGTCCGAAGTTTCTCCCGGCAGCGACAGAACAATGCACTGAAGCAAAGCAGAGAGAATCAAGATAATCCCGACTACTTTTAGAGTTCGAGCAGCTACTGAAGAAAATTGACGGCTATTACTTGCTTTCATAATTCGTGTTAGATAATTCTACACCGTTAGATTCAAGGGGGTAGTTGAGTGGATTTTGTTGAACGAGTTAAGCTATTTTCCACCAAAATAGCTGCTTCGGATACCGAACTCGACTTTCCTCTGGGTTTTCACAGGCTGCGGTTGCGACCCAAAAGGTCGAGTTTCTGCACAGCTATGCAGAGTTGGAGACAGGAGGCTGTACGCTTCTGGGGTGGCTGTAAAGCTTGGTCAAGATAGCGCCGAGAAACTGCAGCAAGCAACTGCTGGCTTCTTCTATAGTCTGACGAATCCAGCGTAAAGATGAGCTCTGCACGCTTGGGTTTCAGCTTTTAACTAGGTTTCGCTCGCGCGGCGGTGTCAGAAATAATAGACACAGGAGGAGCGCGTTTCGTAGGGTTTCACCCCCTAGGGCTCTCACTACCCGATCGCCTGCCCGATGCGGTGGAACTCTCATCCCTTGTCTTATAGTAATTGATATAAGAGAGGGCGGGAATAAATAATTGTTTACCAACCTTTTTAACCTCCAATTACCAACAGCACGATACGGCAGTCACAAATACACGAATAGCGGTTTTTAACGGGGGAATTCTGTTTACCATATCAGCTTCGTCGCAGGTAATTTTTACTTATACCTTCTTGCTTAAGATTCACAGATTACTAATGCCTAGTTAGTCATCTGCAACTATTAATTATTGCCCGGTTGAAGGATTTATTATTCAATATTAAAAGTGCAAAGCTTCACATTTTTTGGTAGGATAATTTTGCTCGCTGTTCAAATTTGGTGGTAATGACTGCAATGATTTCTAATGTTTACACGTTGAAAGAACTTGAAATATCGATCGCATCCGAGCCGGAGAAGTGGCGTCCGATCGTGTTTACTAACGGGTGCTTCGATATCCTGCACTGCGGTCACGTCCGCTATTTGCAGGCGGCAAAAAATTTGGGGCGATCGCTCGTGGTGGGATTGAATAGCGACGCCAGCGTGCAAGCTATCAAACCGCAGCAGCCGGGATTGCCACCCCGCCCGATCGTACCGGAAAATCAGCGAGCCGAAGTGTTAGCTGCCCTTAAACCAGTAGACGCCGTAGTAATTTTTTCCGAAATTACAGCAACTAAACTGATAAATATCCTGAAGCCTGATATATACGTTAAAGGAGGCGACTATCAAGTCGAAACTCTGCCGGAAGCACCGGCAGTTATCGCCGGAGGTGGCAAGATTTCCTTGATCGAAATAGAAGTTCCGAGTTCTACCAGTGCGATCGTCAAACGCATTTTACAATTAGGTACTTAACCCTCGATCGAAAACTGCAAACAGTGAGCTAAACTCAGAAGTTGCCCCATCAAAAAACACGCTTGGTGCGTGAAGCGAAGCTATCCCGTAGGGAATCGCTCGTACAACTTCATCCCAATTGCTAAGCAGGAGATAATTTTAATGGAACTCACAAGCAATAACACGATCGCGGAAATCCTACAAAGACACAAAGCAGAGTTACTAGCAGACTGGCTCAAAGAACTGCAAAATACCGGGCTGCGGCGGGACGACTTGATGAGAGCCAAAGAATTGCGCTCCGAGTGTCAAGAGTTCCTGCAATTGCTCCACATTGCAGTCGGGCACGGTAACTTTAGCGACATCCAGACACCCGAATGGGAAAATATGCGGATGTTGCTAGCAGAAGTTTCGCGATCGCGCGTTCAGAGAGGCTTTACTCCCTCAGAGATAGCGAGTTTCATTTTATGCTTCAAAAAGCCATTGTTCGATCGGCTTTGTCATGAACTGACAGAAAACCGCGACGCACTTGTCGAACAACTTTGGCTTTCCACCAGTTTATTAGACCAGCTTGGCCTTTGGGTGACAGAAATTTTTCTCAAAGCTCGCGAAGAAGTCATCGAACGCCAGCAGCAAGAAATGCTCGAATTGTCAACACCCGTAGTCAAACTTTGGCAAGGAATTCTCGCTTTACCCATGATCGGGACTCTCGACAGTGCCCGCACTCAAATAGTCATGGAAACTCTGTTGCAGGAAATCATGGAAAGCGGCTCAGAATTTGCGATTTTAGACATTACAGGCGTGCCGACTGTTGACACTTTAGTTGCTCAACATTTATTAAAAACTGTCGCCGCCGCCCGTTTAATGGGTACTGAGTGCATCATCAGTGGCATTCGCCCGCAAATAGCTCAAACCATAGTTCACTTGGGAGTTGACTTGCAAGATATTCTCACAAAAGCTACTTTAGCAGATGCTTTTAAAGTCGCGTTGCAACGCCAAGGTTTAACTATAAAAAATATTAAAGAGGAAAAATAAACATATTGCAGTCTGAGATGAAAATTCAAGTAAAGCTTAACACATAGGTAAATTTGTGGAACGAATACCGATCCTTCAAATGGGAGAATTTTTGCTAGTAACAATTCAAGTAGATATGCACGATCGCTTAGCAATGACGCTGCAAGATGACCTGACAAACCGCATTGTCAAAACAGGCGTCAAAGGTGTGTTGATAGAAATTTCTTCTCTAGAAATTGTTGATTCTTTTATCGGTCGCATTATCAACAATATCGCTAGTATGTCACGAATTTTAGATGCGGAAACAGTTGTGGTCGGGATGCAGCCAGCCGTTGCTATTACGCTCGTTGAGTTGGGGCTTTCCCTGACAGGAGTTCGCACAGCTTTAAGCGTTGAAAAGGGCATGATTTTGTTAAGAAAATCCTTGGGGTTTTCTGTTGACAAGGAAGATTAATTGTCCCCTGACTGAGGCACAGGCAGTCAAGAAACCTAGTTTGTTTGTAGATACCTCGTTGACAAACCGAAGATTTCTTAGGACAGGGCTTACGCACTCAAGGGGGTTAAATCAAGGGTTTGAGATTCCTGCACTATGTTCTCTTTTGAGAGAAAATCGTAGTAAGTGCGTAAGTCCTATTAGGAGTAATCCCTAGGAGGGGAATTTTTTAGACATTTTTGTAATAAGTCAGACAATTGGTGTATGAGAGAGTGATTCACTTAGAAAAACCTACCATGTCCAAGTATGTACCACCAAGAATCGCTATTCAACGACTCGGAGTATGTGCAAAAACACGCTTAGCAGTGGGAAAAAGAAGGGAAAATCAAAGCGTACAGAACACCTTCAGGACAGCCACGACATGACTGCGACTCAATTGTCGATATTCCATCTACTCAACCAACAATCCTCTACGCCAGAGTTAGCAGTCGAAGTCAAAAAGCCGACCTTCTACGACAGGCTGACTTTCTTGTGTCTCGCTACCCCGGAGGTGAAATTATCCAAGACATCGGGAGCAGCCTCAATTTCAAACGGAAAGGTCTTATCACCCTACTGGAATACATTTACACGGGCGACATCGGAATGGTTGTCATTGCCTCAAAAGATAGATTGTGTCGGTTCGGGTTCGATCTTATCTCATGGTTTGCGGAGCGGGGCGGGTGTAAGATTTTGGTTCTCAACAATAGTTCACTTAGTCCAGAAAGAGAAATGGTTGAAGACCTACTCGCAATCATCCACGTCTTCAGTTGCCGACTCTACGGACTCAGGAAGTATAAAAAGCAAATCATTGAAGACTATGACGTACCGAGTTTACCCAAAGGGGGAGACAAAAAGAATCTGGATGCTGAGAATTCATGCCAATCGAAAAGTCTACAATAACGCGATTGCTTACCTGAATCAACATCAAGGAAAATTCACGTATTATACTGTGGACACAAAAACTAATCAACCAGTCTTAACAACTTCAGGGAAGCAAGCTTTTCGGAGTTTTTGTAAAACTTTGGACTCCCAAATAATTCCTGAATGGTGCAAAGAACTAGGCATAGCTCACGGGTTAGATAATGCACTCTTTGAGGCTTACACAGCTTGGAAAAAAACCGATAAGCAGCCCGCTCAAATAGGTAAAGGGAAAAAGGCAAAAATCAATCCTTTAGTCGGATTGAAGTTAGCTCGGTTCCGATCGATACGATCCCAAAAACAGACCATTCAGTTTGCTCCGGGGGACTATAAGAACGGTCATTTAATGACCAATTCTAGTAAAGGTTTAGAGAAACCTCTATGGACTGGGCAAGATTTCTGCTTAATTAACTACGATAGAGCCGTAGAAGTCACCTACAACAAGGGGCGCTGGTTTGTAAATATGCCTGTAGAGATGGACGTTCCAGAGTCTAAAAATGGTGGCAAGACCATCGCACTAGATCCAGGACTGCGTTGTTTTTTGACCGGGTTTGATGGTAATTCTTTTACTGAATTTGGCAAACACGACTTTGGGAAGATTGCTAGGTTGTGTCAACATTTGGACAAAATGCAATCAAAACTTAGTCGCTCAAAAGGTAGCGAGTTTTCTCGATTACGCTATCGATTAAAACAAGCTATGGAAAGGGTGAGGACAAAAATTAAAAACCTACGCTCTGAGATTCACAAGCAAGTAGCAAGTCACTTGGCTAGGAATTATGATGTTATTTACTTACCTACTTTTGAAACTTCTCAGATGGTGGCAAGAGGTACTCGCAAGCTCAATTCTAAGTCGGCGAGAGCAATGATGACTTGGGCATTCTATCAGTTCTCCCAAACTTTAGAACATCTCTGTAATCGTTACGGTTCGAGATTGATTAGGGTAACTGAGGAATATACTTCCAAAACTTGTACGAAATGCGGTCATATTCATAAAAAATTGGGTAGCTCTAAAACTTTTAGATGTCCTAACTGTGGTTATGAAATGCCCCGTGATTTTAATGGCGCTCTGGGAATTTTTCTCAAAGCTTTGTGGGATACCACCATACTTTCAGACCTGTCTGATGAGTGTGCTATATTCAGATTTTCACCGATTGTCGGGGATTGTCTGGATTAAAAGTATCAGAAACTAAGTTGATGAGCGTAAGTCCTATATTTTGTGGAGAAGTTCTATTTTGGTACAGTAGCCGCCATGTCAAAACGTGAGACACTAGAAATCCGATCGTCATCCGATATAGTCCACGTCCGACAGCAAGTGCGAACTTGGGCTGTAGCAATGGGATTCGGTTTACTAGACCAAACGAAAATCGTTACCGCAGCCAGCGAACTCGCCCGCAATACTGTAGAGTACGGCAAAGGGGGAACTGTAACTCTCGAAACGCTGCAATTAGGCACTCGCAAAGGGCTGAGGCTGATTTTTGAAGACAAGGGCCCGGGAATTCCAGACATCGAATTGGCAATGACTGACGGTTATACTTCTAATCACGGTTTGGGTTTGGGACTCAGTGGTTCCAAGCGGTTGATGCACGAATTTGAGATTGTTTCCAAAGTGGGTAAGGGGACTAAAATTGCGATCGTCCGCTGGCGGTGAGGAAGTAATACGATTTGAGAGTTGAGATTTTAGATTACAGCATTGGGAATGACTGAGGACGATCGGGGTTTGGAGCTTGCGTAGAGTTGCATTCTTTTTTTAAATTGGTATAAAAAGCAACCAGCAAAGCCAAGAAGTGATTCTTGGAATGCCAGCCCATACCCGGAGAGGGTTGGCCTATGGAGGATTTCATGATTAGAGCTGATAAAAAATGATAGATGCCGTAGCCCTGCCCGTAACAGAAGAAAGTCAAGTGGGAGAAGCGCGCCGAATTGCTGTCGCCCTAGCGACGGAGGTCGGATTTAACGAGACCGATCGCGGTAAAGTGGCAATTGTTACCACCGAAGCAGCAAAAAACCTGGTCAAGCACGCCCGCGAAGGAGAACTTTTGCTGCGAACATTAAAAACAACGGCAGGATATAGCATTGAAATAGTAGCGCTAGACCGGGGTCAAGGAATGGCAAATGTCGCCCTGTGTCTGCGGGACGGTTTTTCTACAGCGGGAAGCCCTGGAACTGGACTGGGGGCAATTAAACGCCTCTCTACTTTTTTTGATATTCATTCTGTACCAAAACTGGGGACAGCTTTATTAGCGCGGCTGGAACCGACCCAAAATAGCCGGGAAGCATCCCAAAACAGCAATTACTTGGAATTTGGGGCCGTCCACTTACCGAAAGTAGGAGAGCAAATTTGCGGGGATTCGTGGGCGACGGAAAATCACCTTGACAAACACCTGATCTTAGTTGCAGACGGGCTCGGCTACGGGGATTTGGCCCAGGAAGCGTCTGGCGAGGCAGTGCGGGTATTTGAGGAAAACGCCAAAATCGGGCCGAAAGCAATTTTAGAGAAGGCGCACGCTGCTTTAAAAAATACCAGAGGAGCGGCTGCGGCGATCGCCCAAATCGATCGTACCCAACAAACAGTTTGTTTTGCCGGAATTGGAAACATCAGCGGTGTAGTGGTCACAAATAACCAAAGCCGCAGCATGGTTTCCTACAATGGCACAGTTGGACATATGATGCGAAAAGTAGCAGAATTTGTTTATCCTTGGTCGCAGCAGTCCCTACTCATCATGCACTCCGACGGTTTGGGGGCGCAGTGGAATTTAAACCGCTACCCGGGTTTAGCCTCCAGAGATCCTGCTTTAATCGCAGCCGTGCTCTACCGGGACTTCAAACGCACTCGCGATGACATGACAGTTATAGTAGCCAAGGTCAGGAACCCCATAGCTAAAGCTAGGGGCTTGCAAACTGTTGGGTTCTAACGAGCCCAAGCAAGCAATCCCGAACCTGACCAGCCTAAGACTTAACCACAAGTCTACGTTTTCAAGGTCACGATACCGACAAATGCGTAGCTAGTTTGTTGCTCTATCGTCGATTGTTAAACATTCTTAACGGGGTTAAGGAAGTGCAATCGACCTAACAAATCTTGAAAACTTTGGCGAAGCTAACGTTACGAGAAATCAGAAGAGACGCAAAAATGTCTAACCAAATCCTAGTTCTAGATACGAATCGAAAACCTTTAGTACCCTGTACGCCAGGGATGGCACGGTCATTGCTTAAAGCAAGAAAGGCTAATGTCTTTCGCCGATACCCGTTCACCATCATTATCACAAAGGAAGTTCAAGATACTCCAGAATCTCTAACTTTAAAATTAGATCCTGGCAGCAAAGTAACGGGCATTGCTTTACTTAAAAATGACAAGCTGATTTGGGCAGCAGAGTTGACTCATAGAGGATCAGCCATCAAAGATGCTTTACGGTTACGCCGTCAATTACGGAGAGGACGACGTAACCGTAAAACCCGGTATCGTAAAGCCCGATTTCTAAATCGCACTCGTCATGAAGGTTGGTTAGCGCCCAGCTTGCAACATCGAGTAGATACGATATTGACTTGGGTTAACCGTATTTCTCGCTATGCTCCCGTAGGTTCACTGGTTCAGGAATTGGTCAGATTTGACTTGCAATTGATGCAGAATCCTGAAATTAGTGGTGTCGAATATCAGCAGGGAGAACTACAGGGTTACGAGGTCAAAGAGTATTTGCTCAATAAGTTCAATCGTCAGTGCGTTTACTGCGGTGCAAAAGATACAAAGCTAGAGGTCGAGCATATCCACCCACGCTCTAAAGGTGGCTCTAATAGGGTTTCTAACCTGGCTCTGGCTTGCCATCCCTGCAACCAGCGGAAAGGTAATCAAGATATCAAAGATTTCCTCTCAGGCAAACCTGAAATTTTAAAGAGGGTATTGGCACAGAGCAAATCACCTTTAAAAGATGCAACAGCAATTAACGCTACCCGATGGGCTTTATTCAATGCTTTGAAAACAACGGGTTTACCTGTGGGCACTGGATCTGGAGGCAAAACAAAGTTCAATCGGAGTCGATTAGGTCTTCCCAAAACTCATTGGCTTGATGCCGCCTGTGTTGGTGACACTCCGAGATTAGAAATTTTGACATTGCAGCCTTTGTTGATTAAATCAGCAGGGCATGGGACTCGCCAAATGTGCGGTACTAATAAATGTGGTTTTCCAATTCGTCACCGTACAAGAGTCCAGATTCACAAAGGTTTCCAAACAGGCGATATCGTTAAAGCAATCGTTACCTCTGGAAAGAAAATCGGCTTTTACGTTGGGCGGGTTCTTTGTCGGGCAACTGGTAGTTTCGATATCGCGACGCTCACGGGAAGAGTTACGGGCATTAGTCACAAATACTGCACACCAATCCATAAAAAAGATGGTTACAACTATAGCTATTGATTTGGCTGTTGAGGGGGCATCGAACCCCATCAACAACCACTCTTATCCCTCCCCATGTCTGAAGCCAGAGGTTTCTCGGAGGTTTTGGTGAAAAGCAGCGTGAGTTATCCAATCCTGACGACGGAAGTCCGCTTTGAACAAGACATCGTACAAGTACGCCAAAGAGCTCGCCAAATTGCCGCATGGCTGGGATTCGATTCCCAAGTACAAACCCGCATCGCCACAGCAGTTTCCGAAATTGCCCGCAATGCTTTCAAATATGCAGGCGGTGGCAAAGTAGAATTCATTGTGGAAGGGGAATCGCCCCAAGTTTTTCGGACTCGGATTTCCGACACGGGGCCGGGAATTGCTGATTTACCGACTGTGTTAAGCCCCAATTTTCGATCGCAAACCGGCGCGGGACTCGGTTTAGCAGCAGCGAAACGGTTGATGGACGAAGTGAAAATCGACTCTCGGCCCGATCGCGGAACGGCTGTACAATTAATTAAACAGTTTTCCAAACATATGCCTGCGCTGAGTGCGATCGAACTAAATCAATTAGTTGACAAACTAGCGCGCCAAATTCCCGAAGATCCTTATGCCGAAATTCAGCAGCAAAATCAAGAATTACTACGCACTTTAGACGAACTCCGCCAGCGTCAAGAAGAGCTCGTACAATTAAATCAACAACTAGAAGATACCAATCGCGGAGTTCTGGCACTTTACGCTGAATTGAACGATAAGGCCGAATCTCTCCGGCGCGCCAGCGAACTCAAAACCAGCTTTCTCTCCAATATGAGCCACGAGTTTCGCACTCCGCTAACGGCAATTATGAGCCTTTCAGAAATATTGTTAAATCGCCTCGACGGAGAACTTTCAGCCGAACAGGACAAGCAAGTAAATTACATTTACAAATCCGCCGAGTCTCTCGCAGAACTTGTCAACGACTCGTTAGATTTAGCCAAAGTGGAAGCCGGAAAACTAACTGTTCGCTTGGCTGATTTTGAAGTCGAAGATTTGTTCAGCGCCCTGCGAGGAATGATGCGCCCCCTGCTTCCCCAAAACTCTGCCGTTTCTCTAATTTTTGAAGATACTCTCGAACTTCCAATCCTCACCACCGACGAGGGAAAAGTTTCTCAGATTTTGCGAAATCTGATTTCTAATGCCCTCAAATTTACCGAAGCAGGTGAAGTTCGAGTTGCTGCGGAAATAGGAGAGGAGGGAACAGTTACTTTTTCAGTAGCAGATACGGGCATCGGCATTCCTCCAGCCGACCAAAGGCGGATTTTTGAAGAATTTGTCCAACTCGAAAACCCCTTGCAGAAGGGCGTCAAAGGCACGGGATTGGGATTGTCTCTGTGCAAAAAACTGGCGGAATTTCTAGGGGGAAGCATTAAAATCACAAGTTCACCCGGAGTGGGTTCGACTTTTTTTGTGACACTGCCGATTCTGTATCCGGGAGAGGAAGAAAACCCTTTGGAAATGTTCGCTGCTAAGACAGATGAAATACCGCTGGCAAGCGCAAATTCTGGTAGCTTGCGGGGTTCCGGGCGATCGCCAGCGCCGGATTCAGCAGCAAAAGTTTTGATTGGGGAGGATGAAGATAGTTTTTCGGTATTTGCTGAAAAACTTGCTGGCAGAAATTCATTGTACTGCGATATAGGTCGCCGACGGCGCTGAAGGTTGGGGTTCGGCTGTTTTTTGCCGAACCCAATTTTTATGGACATTATGATGCCCGGTATGACTGAATTTGACGTTTTGGAAGAGTTAATTTGCGATCGAACTACTTGTCAAATACCTGCGATCGTGATGAATTCAAAACATTTTGGGTTACATCACTTTTTTGCTGTGCGGGATTAGGGCTGCACGATAAAAAATATTATTCCGATGCGAAGGGAAACGATATCAGGAATTGTAGCTTTTGAGGACTGAAGTCAGATGCTGCAAACCTAATTATATTTTTTGCCAGAATTTTATAGGGTTCGTAAGAGAGTTAATTTATAGCAGGCAAGATTTATTTAATTTGCAACAGCATTTAACCTTTGTGCTGTAAAATGTAGCAGTTCTCAGTTGCCGACTATATAGTAGGGACTTACCGAGGGCATATTTTCCTGTGGGCGATCGCCTAAAATCCATGATAAATCTCGTTCTTAGCAAAGTCTCGATTAATAGACCTCTTGCAAAAATAATTAGGACGGGCTCTGGGGCCCATCCCACAAGAAAAAATAACTCTTGTGGGATGGGCCCCAGAGCCCATCCCATCAATTGAGGAAAAGGATTTTTGCAAGAGGTCTAATAAAAATAATGCAACAGTAAGCCCGTAATCCAAACCTACAAAATAAGCCATTCCCAATTCTAAAATCTAAAATCTAAAATCTAAAATGGTATGACTTTCATCTCCCTTCAATATGCCCTGTTTCTGTTAGTTTTGTTCGCGGCTTACTGGTCGGTTCCGCTGCGGTGGTGGCGGCTGTTCATCATGTTGGCGGGTAGTTTAATTTTTTACGCTTCGCTGCAAATTTGGTACATTCCTCTGCTGTTAGTCGCTGCTTTGTTTAATTACTGCTTGGGGATGGCGATTGGGGAACCTCTGGATTGGCGGATTGCTAATGAATCTTGGAACCGCCGCCGTTTGTTACTGCTGTGGATAGGCATCTGCCTGAATGTGTTGCTGCTTCTGGGCTTTAAGTATGTGCCTTTTTTATTGAGTTCGATCGGCACTTTGTTAAATTGGCCTGTAGCTATCGACGGGGCTGACTGGGTGAAAAGTCACGTCATTGCACCCCTGGGATTGAGTTTCTTTTGCTTTGAGTGCATTGCTTATTTGATTGACGTGTACCGAGGCGCGCCTGCTGCTACTTCGCTGCTGCACTTTGCTGCTTACAAGTTGTTTTTTCCCAAACTGATTTCCGGCCCGATTACTCGGTATCACAACTTGATCTATCAACTGAAAACCCAGCAATTTCCGACGCCCGATCGCATTTCTGAGGGACTTTGGACGATCGCCTTTGGTGCAGTAAAAAAAGGTCTTTTCGCAGATAACTTGGGAATTTATGTCGATTTAAGCTTTACCAACTTGCAGCGGGCGGGTAGCGAGGATTTGTGGCTGGCGATTTTGGCTTACGGGCTGCAACTTTATCTCGATTTTAGTGGCTATGTTGACATGGCGCGCGGTACTGCTTTGCTGCTGGGTTGGTATTTGCCACCAAATTTTGATTTTCCTTATTTTAGTGCCAGCATAGCTGATTTTTGGCGACGCTGGCACATGACTTTAGGCGATTGGCTACGCAATTATTTGTATTTTCCTTTGGGCGGTTCGCGAGTCGGTTTGTGGCGCACTTGTCTGAATTTGTCGATCGTGATGTTAATTGCGGGAATTTGGCACGGGGCAGCTTGGGGATTTATTGTGTGGGGGGGTTTACACGGTTTAGCTTTGGCGGTTCACAGGCTGACTGATGTGCTGTTTAAGCGGTTGCGGATCGAGTTTTTGTGGGAAAATCCGATTGGGATTGCGATCGGTTGGCTGTTGACTCAGGCGATGGTTTTTGGTAGTTGGATATTTTTCCGACTTCCCGATTTAAAGGATTCTGGATGGGCGATTTCGCATTTGTGGGGACACACTGCTGATGTGCAGTTTGCTGAGAAAGTTTATGTAGAAGCTTTGGGTTTAGATAGAGTGAGTTTAGCTTGGATGTTGGCTGCTTTGGCTGTGGCGATGCTGGGGAATTATGCGTTGAGTCGGGGTTTGAAATTGGAGTTAAATTGGCCGATGAAATTGGTGTTAGTGCCGCTTTGTTTGTATGCCGTTTGGGTGTTGGCTCCCGAAGGCGGTTTGCCTTATATTTATTTTGATTTTTAGAGTATTCTAGCAGAAGGAAGAAGGAAGAAGGAAGAAGGAAGAAGGAAGAAGGAAGAAAATCAATCGTTTCAGCCATTAACAACGTCCTAACCGTCTTGGCTGTTGCTATATTTGATTTTCCTTTTATTCCCCGTAAGGTGCGCCGAAGTGATTCCCCGGTTTGGTGCGCGGTGCCCACCCTAGAAATCACAGTCAACAGTCAACAGTCAACAGTCAACAGTCAACAATTATATCGAGGAGTGCACGCTACAACTGATAAGAACACCAGTCACTCCAGCTACCGACATAAAGTTTAGCATCGGGAATTCCGGCGATTTCTAAAGACAGTAAATTAACGCAAGCTGTCACCCCGGAACCGCAATAAACGATGATTTCTTCGGCTTTTTCTAATTCCGTCCACCGGTGTTTTTGTTCCGAGGTCGATCGCACTTTTCCTGTTTCATCCGTCACCCCTTGCCACGGATAGTTAACCGCACCCGGAATGTGACCTGCAATGGGGTCTATCGGCTCCCGCAAACCTTCATATCTCTCGCTTTCTCGCGAATCAACCAAAACCTTTCCCGGCAAGTCTTTACGCTCTTTTACCGCCTCAATATCTACCGCCAAATCCGGCTGCAAGTGAGCAACAAATTTACCCTCGCGGGGGTCGGGCAAAGTATTTGTTACCGGATAGCCCGCCGCTTTCCAGCCGCTGAAACCGCCGTCTAACAAAGCGACTTTGCTGTGTCCCATATATCGCAGCAGCCACCACAAGCGAGCTGCAAAAGCCAGCCGCGAATCGTCATAGGCGACGACTAAAGTTTCTGGTGAATTAATGCCGATCGCGCTCAATTTATCAGCTAATTCTTCAATATTTGGCAGCGGATGTCTACCGCCGTGTTTGCCCACTGAACTCGCGAGATCGCGGTTTAAATCTAAATAGAAAGCTCCGGGAATGTGACTTTCTTGATATTGTTTTTGTCCCAATTCAGGGTCGGCAAGGGAAAAACGACAGTCAATGATTACAACTTGCGGATTGTCGGTATTGGTGGCCAACCATTCAGGAGAAACGATTAAAGTGTTGTCAGTCATAATTCTTCAAATCAATATTTGAATATTTATCGGGAAGGAGCTTTTTTATCGGGTTCGGCTTTGTCGGTACGAGATTTTTTAGGAGTTGCTTTTTCCGAAGTTTCTTTGGGCGAATTTGATTTTTTAGGAGTTGCTTTTTCCGAAGGTGATTTTTCGGCGGGCGCGGGAGTTGGAGTTGGCAGAGGGGGAGTTACTGCTGCTTCTTGAGCGTAAAGCAGATATTTCTGATACTCGATTACTTTTGATTGAGCGAGTTGATAGTTGGGGCTAGACACTGGTACTCTTCTCATTAATGAGACCGCTTCTTGCCAACGATCGATAACTGTCGTCCAATCTTCCTTGGTTTTTGCCGATCGCCCTAACTCTGCTGCTGTGAGTGCGCTGTTAACGGCTTCTCGAAAAGTATCTGGTGCAGTTGCTAAATCTGCTGTTTCATCGGGATTATTCCCAGCAGTTGCTGCTGGCTGGTTCAAAATTTTACCGACAAACGCCACCACGGCGATCGCCAACATACCCGTTACTAGCCCGACTACAATGAAAGTCGATCGCAGCCGGTTCTCAAATGCAGCAAGTTCCGGCGGTTTTTCTTCCTCAATATTGCTCTCCATCTCTGTGCGATCGTCCATATTAGCAACAGCAGTATTTGGCACAGATTCTCCTGCAAAGCTCTGTTGTTCAAAATTGCTGTTCTCCAAACTAAACTCTTGACTCCAAGCAGCAGCAATCTGACCGCTTTCTCGGCCCTCAACCTTCACTTTGCGAATCGAATCCGGCTGCAAATTCGTCAGCTCGGTGCGAACCAAATCAACTAATGTATCTTCTATCGGTACTTGCTCGGCCTCAAGAATTACATCCAAACAATCGCCGTCGAGATTTGCCGAGGCTGTGATGCCTTCAGATTGCAACTGGCTCTCAAGCCAAGATGCGATCGCCTGCGGATTTCCCTGCTTGGCAAGTTCCTGAAAATTAAGCTCTGTCATAGCTGGACACCTGATAATGCAGAAGGTAGAAGGTAGAAGGAAGTTCGGTAACGGATTACGTAACCGATGTAACGGATGGAAAAAGTCAGAAGGCTTTAGTTATTTAGCAGAGAAGTCAGAAGCAATATGATAGCTCATGTTTCAGCAATTAAGAACGTCTTAACCTTCGGGCGCGGTTGCTATAGAAGGCAGAATTAATGAAAAAGTCAGAAATAATTTTTTTAAAGTTGAAAACACCCTAACTGAAATTCAACAAATAGTATAATGTATCGTGGCAAATCCCAGCCCAAATACGCAAATTATCACTCTCGCTCCCCCTCCTAGCCTTTGGGAAAAGACTCGCATTCCTTACCCCCAAACGAACTCAGGTTTGTAGTGAGGAATGCAAGTCGTCTTGCTCAGCCGCCAAATACTGTTGCTGCAACCAGGTTTTTGATACCGGGTGCGCCAGTCCAGATATTGCAAGCATCGCCCCTACAACCAGCATCCGGCTGGAAAAATCCTCGATCGCGCGGATGTGAGATTTGAGATTAAAAAATTGTGCGATCGCAGTGCCATCGGCGGACAGCGAGTGATATCATCAGTGAGTCAATATTCAAGTTTTTATAGCAAATAACTCGATCGCACAATGGTAGCAATAGCAATTTTAGCTGCTGGACGCGGCACGCGCATGAAATCTGACTTGCCTAAAGTTCTACACGAATTGGGCGGTCGATCGCTAGTTGAGCGAGTCCTCCAAAGTTGTCAAGAAATTCAAATTACCAGGCGACTTGTCATCGTCGGTTATCGAGGCGAACTCGTTAAAGAATCCCTGATTCGAGGCCAAGAAATATCAGGGAAAAATCCTCAATCTCCTCCCCTAGAATTTGTCGAACAAACCGAACAATTGGGAACAGGTCATGCCATCCAACAATTGCTGCCTCACTTAGAGGGATTTCAAGGAGACTTGCTGGTCTTAAATGGGGATGTACCTTTGCTGAGGGCCGAAACTATCAAACAATTGATGGCTATTCACAAACAGCACCAAAACTCTGCTACTTTATTGACAGCTAATTTGCCGAGTCCTCAAGGGTACGGTCGAGTATTTACCGACAGTCAAAACTTAGTCCAGCAAATTGTCGAAGACCGCGACTGCACACAAGCTCAAAAGCAAAATCACCGAATTAATGCAGGTGTTTACTGCTTTCACTGGCCGGATTTAGAGAAAATTTTGCCAGAATTGAAGGCAGACAATGACCAAAAAGAATATTACCTAACTGATACGGTAAATTTCCTCAGTCCGGTGATGGCGGTGGATGTGGAAGATTATCAAGAAATATTGGGAATTAACGATCGCAAACATTTAGCTACAGCTTGCGATATTTTGCAAACGCGGGTAAAGGACAAGTGGATGACGGCGGGAGTGACGCTGCTCGATCCCAACAGCATCACCATTGACGATACCGTAGAGTTGCAGCCGGATGTGGTAATTGAACCACAAACTCACTTGCGGGGAAACACTTCGATCGCCTCTGGTAGTCGCATCGGCCCCGGCAGTTTGATCGAAAACAGTCAGATTGGGGAAAATGTGACTGTGCTTTATTCGGTGGTTGCTGACAGTAGGGTTGCTGAAAATTCGCGAATTGGCCCTTACGCACACTTGCGGGGACACGCAGAAATTGGGGCGAACTGTCGCGTCGGCAATTTTGTAGAATTGAAAAATACTCAACTCGGCGATCGAACTAATGTCGCTCACTTGTCTTATTTAGGCGACGCGACTTTGGGAGAAAAAGTCAACATCGGTGCTGGGACAATTACGGCGAATTATGACGGAAAAAACAAGCACAAAACTCAAATAGGCGATCGGAGTAAAACGGGTTCTAACAGCGTGCTGGTTGCACCGATAACTTTGGGGGAAGATGTTACTGTAGCGGCGGGTTCTGTGGTGACAGAAGATGTGCCGAATGATTGTTTAGTAATTGCCCGTTCGCGGCAAGTTGTCAAACCAGGTTGGAAGTTGAAAGAACCTACAAAGTGAACGATTGTTCACTTTTTAGATGATGAGTTTCCACCCAATCGCGAGTTTCGCACTGGATACCAAAGAAACCGGGTTTTTATAACGGAAGCGATCGCACTCTAGGAATGAGAATTAAATAACTTACAATGCGTGATGGTTCTTGTGGGATGGGCGTCCCGCCCGTCCAGAAAGGGCGGGCTCTTAGGCCCAACCCCTACTCCCCACTTTCAAGAGTGTAAATTATTTAATTCGCGATCCCTAGAAGAGATTTTGGTGAAAAACCCGGTTTCTGCGTAAGTCCGCAACCTTGAGAAATCGGGTGGATCGCGATCGGCTATTTTTGGTGATTTTGCTGGTGCAGATAGTTGTTAATCGCTTTGGCGATTTTTGCTTGCTGGTATGGGTTCATGGTGCGGGGTAAGGAGATGCGAGAGCCTCCACAAGCTAACAGCCTGACTTCGTACCAAATGTCATGATCCCGATCTTTTGTGCGATCGACTTCCACGCCATAAATCTCGCACAGAGAGTATTCCATGACTTTACGTGCCAACAAACCCCGCTGTTTAACAGTCAAGGTGTTTAAAGTTTCATCGAAGCTGTAGATTTCATTATTTCTCAAGACGATCGCTGCGATTCCTGCGAGCAAAAATATGCCTCCTGTCCATCCCAACCAGTGATCCTCTTGGCTTAAGCGCAGCAATCCATTTTTTGCATTTTTAACAAAAAAATTGATGTCAGAAGCCACAGCGTCTTGGGTTCCCCAATTAGTGGAGTTAGCAGTGAAAGGAACATTGCCAACAGAAGTCAAAAGTACAACTCTGGTTTTATAGCCGCATCTTTCAACTTTAGCTCCCCGCAAAGAAGCCAGCTCAATTTCTTTGATGTTCGACCCCAGTAAATTCGATCGCACAATCTGGCAATTTCCTTGTTTTGCCTTCAATCGCTGGCAGTTCAGGGTTGCTGCATGATAGTCAAAAGTCAGCGATATCAGTCCAACTGCCATGAATAAACAACTAGGGAGCCAAAAATCAAATATGCTTTGAGTCTGAATTATTAATTCACTGGCTGTTTGCTTGATTATTTTCATTTATCTCACCCTTTTATTCCAAAATTGAGGCTACACATCGACTTCCTGACCCCGATCAGCCAAATTGTTAACTTATATATTATTTGAAGTCGTCCTGTGCCATGACCCCTTTTATGTTGGTAATAGGTTAGCACTAAAATGTCTGACCGACGACAACAAATGTCGCGAGTTTACCGGCGGCTGGGTTTAAGATAGCTTTCCGTGATTTAAAGTAGATGAATCTTAAAAATATATTATGTTATTGCCAGTGAAACGTTAGCTTTCGCGAGCCGCAGGAAAGTAGTCGCAAATGTGAGACCAGGTTTACATTTTGTTACATTATCAGGTTTATTTGTGCCTACTTAATTATCAAGGTCGCGAGTTTACCTGCGGGCGGGTTTAAGATAGCTTTCCGTGATTTAAAATAGATGAATCTTAAAAATATATTAATTATGTTATGGGAATGAGACGTTAGCTTCGCGATCCGTAGGAAAGTAATCACCGGGAGCATCTCAATGAAAGCAGCCAAGCTCGAAATTGGAATTAGGAGTCAGGAGTCAGGAGCCAGGAGAAAAGAGTCAGAAGGAAGAAGAAAGAAGTGTTTTTGCAAATATGAGATGCTCCCGTAATCACCAAGGTGAAAAAAGGTTTACATTTTGTTACATTATCAGGTTTATTTGCCCCTACTTAATTATCGTTAAGCTAATCCGCATTTAAATTGCATGGTCAAATAAACTTTCACTCTTGTGGCGTGGGCCCGAAAGCCCGCCCTCAACACAAAATTTAAATGGGAGCATCTCACTTATGCAGCCCTCCGCTAGAAATTGGAGCCAGGAGTCAGGAGTCAGGAGTCAGGAGGAAAGAAGAAGAAGGAAGAAGGAAGGAGGAAGAAGGAAGGAGCCATAATAAGTGTTTTTACAAATATGAGATGCTCCCATTTAAATGCCCAACAGCTTAGTTATGGATTTGGGCGATTGCCTACGCGATAGCTAGGGTTCACCGATTTGTAGGGCAAATACATTGCTAGGCGTGCGATTATCGTTAATCGAGATATAGCTGCGAATCAAGTCAGCCATTTTGTATTGTTCTGTTAGTGAATAGCTTCTTAAACAGATGATATCGCCCCCGAACATCCACAAATCAACATAATAGCTACGATTTCCCTCGCTATCTCCTATTTCCTCTAATTCCACCGCAGAAATCTCGCGAGTTGAGCATTCGGTAACATCATGAAGCCACACACCGCGTCGTTTAATGGTCATTTTGCTAAAAGTTTTATCAAAAATGTATGTTTCATCTATCGCGCCGTCCAACAAAGACAGCGAAAACAACAGAAATATACCTCCACCTATCCAATTTGATGCTAAAATTATCTGCAAGAGTCCAATGACAATGAAGGGAGAAATTAATAGCAAACCATCCCAGGCGTTCGCTGTTTTAATTGTTAGTTTAGTAGGTGTTCGCGTGAGAATTTTCATCAGTTAATTTTGGATTTTCACCAACAAGGTGAATTACTTATCTATCCGCTGTATGCAATTTATCAGGCACGGATTATTATTTAACACTGCTTTGGACGATCGCACTTTTGGTGTTGTCAACAGCCTTGACAGCATAAGCATCGCCCGGACGTAGCTGTAAAGCTCTGTTAAAATTGATTAAAGCGGTTTGATAGTCTCCCTGCCCGTAGTAGATATAGCCGAGTTTCATTCATTTTTTGAAGTCAGAATTTTGAGCAGCAAGACGAGGAGAATTAGGCTCAGAAACAGGTGCTACGACAGCAGGAGATGACTCGAAAGCTGGAGATAACTCTTGATAGGGTGATGGAGAAGTGTTGAAACCAGAAGGAAAAGAAGAGGGCGATTGCTCGTTATACCCCTGCTCTACATTAGATCCAGAGTCAGAGACTTTTACAAAATTTTTGCCATAAAATACTGAAGTAGTAATGCCTCCCAATACAAACATTAGCAATCCAGCACATTGAATTAAAAAGGTTTTTCTGATTTTTTCATTGCTCCAATTTTTGATATAAAAAACCAATGAGGCCAATGGGACAAGCAAGTAAAGCACTCCCCAAATAGTTTCCTCTCCAAAAGCTTGAACTAATCCCCAAAAATAGCCAACAAGACTTAAAACTAAACCTAGGATAAAAAATAAGGCGATCGCAATTCCAGGCATTTTCTATTTCTCCGATTGATGTATAGTTATTTTGCCAACTGTAAAGGAGAGGATTTTCTACCTGCAACTCATTCCCCTGTTTGCTGTGTTAAAAATAGATTAGCGGTGACAACAGTCCGATCGCGCACAGCCAATGTTAGGATTTTGGTTAGGAATTAGACTAGGAACTCGATCGCGACTGCCGCAAATGATACCCTCTACCCTCGATCGACCCGAAGAACCATTTGCACGCGCCAGCAACGGCTGGGACATCCAAAAGCTTTACACCGACTTGGCAAATGCCAAACAAGAATTCGCCCCCCACACCAGAAGAGGGCTGACACCCGTAGAAAAGCGGCATCTCTGCGGCTTGCTGTGCGGCTACAGCCCAGCCGAAATTGCGGTTTTTCTCAACAAACAAATCAAAGGTGTAGAAGTTGATTTGTCAAAAACTTTGTACAGATATATAGAATTATTGACAAATCGGCCCCGAAATGCTCTCAAAAATTGGAGAGATGCGATCGACTGGCTGGAAATAGCCGGGTATAAAACGCAGCCAAAAACCTCAACCGGCGCCATATTAAAAGCTACTCTCCACCATTCAGACAGGATTTTGTCTGCCGCTATCAGTCCCGACGGACTATTCCTCGCAACGGGTTCTGAGGATAGTACCGTGAAAATTTGGAGTTTGCACAGCGGGGAACTGCGGCAGACGATTTTCGGACATTCAACAGCCGTGTTGCTAGTGGCTTTCAGTCCCGCCAGCAAAACGCTGCTGACACGATCGCGCGCGGGCACAGTCAAACTCTGGAACCTGCAAAACGGCCAACTGCTGAAGCGTTTGGCAGAGGTGCACCGCCACGAATCCGTCGCCGTCAGCCCCGACTGGCAAATTTTGGCGATCGGCACCACCCGCGGCACAATCAAGCTTCAGCACCTCAACAGCGGCCAACTGCTGCAAGTTTTGGAAGGCTATCAAGGGGATGACATAAGTGCGATCGCCCTGAGTTCCAACGGCAAAATGCTAGTAGCCAGCGGCCTCAATGCAGCCAGCGGTTTCTGTCGCGCCACAGTCACTTTGTGGGAATTGCCGGGAGGCGAAGTGAGGCGAACATTTGGCAGCGAAAATTATGTAGCGATTTCTTCCGATAGCCAAATTATTGTCAGTCACGGCGGCCAAACTATCAAACTCTGGAATTTGCAAACAGGCGAATTATTGCATTCCTTACAAACAGGAATTCGCATCACTTCCGCCGCCGCAATTAGCCCCGACGGGAAATACTTTGCAGTGGGGTGTTTTGACGGTACTGTTAGACTTTGGAATCTTCGCGGCGAATTGCTGCACACTTTAGATGGACATTCTAGCCCTGTGTCTGCGGTGGCGATCGGGCTTTTGGGCGAAACTCTAGTCAGCGGTGGGGAGAATGGTACTGTTAAACTTTGGCAACTGCGGATTTAAAAATATCGATTCCGGTTGCACCGTCCGTGCTTGTTGACTGTTGACTGTTGACTGATGACTGTTGACTGATGACTAATGACTAATGACTGATGACTGATGACTAATGACTAATGACTAATGACTAATGACTAATGACTAATGACTAATGACTAATGACTAATGACTGATGACTAATGACTAATGACTGATGACTGTCGGATTTGATATCAAACTAACGCCGATCGAGATACCCGACTTGTTCAAAAAGTCGGGTATCTGAACCACATACTGACAATTTCGAGATCCCTTTTAAGCAATAAAAATCAGCGTTCCCTTGCTCATTTCCAAAGTATCGCCCATTTGCATACCATTGTGAAAAGCACCCAAAATCACCTCGCTAGTTTTGCCGAAAGCGATCGCCCCGCTAGCATCAATTCCAATTGCGCCAAAATCCCGTTGACGTTCGTCAGCTTCAGCAAAAGAACGCTCAAAAGCAGCTTTCAAACTCAAACCATCCGTTACCCGAATCACAATTCGCGCGGCCAAACACTCGTCCATAATGTGCTCGCCAATTCCCGTACAGCTTACCGCCGCACTCCCTGCCGCGTAATTTCCCGCCGGCATCGCCGAGTCACTAACCCGCCCGATGCGCTCAAAACCCTTGCCACCAGTCGAAGTCCCAGCAGCCAAGCGTCCATGCACATCCAAAGCTACGACTCCGATCGTACCCATACCGGCCGGTTCGGCAACCACGTCAGCCATTGCTTTGCTAAAATTGCCTTGGCGTTCCTGCATCCACTCGTGCAAACGCAAATCCGTCATCGGATCGTAAATCGGCAATTGAAGTTCTCGCAGTAATTCCGCCGAACCAAAATCAGAGAGAACTCGATCGTCCGAATGCTGCAAAAATTGAGCAAGTTCGATCGGATGTTGAACGCGAGAAACATTAATCGCCCCGCTGAAACGCTGCATCAAACCGTCCATCAGCGAAGCACTCATCCGAATTTGACCGTCCGACTGCACCACAGAACCAGTACCGGCATTGAATCGCGGGTCATCTTCCAACAATTGGCAGCCCCGCACCACTGCATCTACGGCACTTGCACCGTCTTTCAGCAGCGGATAAACTTCCTCCAAAACATCGTAAAGCGATTTCCGCACCGCCTCAATTCCGCCTTTACTGTGTAGAGAACTGCCGGCACCGCCGTGAATAACTAGCTTTGGTTGCACCTGTTGCGATGCCATACTTTTTAACCTAAAATTTTTCCTTTGCAATCTTAGCTTTGATCGAGCAAATTACCCTAAATTCTTAATCTTGAGCCGCCAAACGGCGGCGACGACAACGTTCGGAGCAGTATTTGACCTCATCCCAGCAGTCGGCCCATTTTTTGCGCCAAGTAAAAGGTCGATCGCACACTGGGCACATTTTTGTCGGTAAATCAGATTTCGATCGCTGCTTAGCCATGCTAATTTTGACAATAGATTAACTAATTCCCATCTTGTACCATTTTTATGAACAGGCAAGATGCCTGTTCCACAAGATTCAATTTGATTGTGGAACAGGCATCTTGCGATTATGAACAGGCAAGATGCCTGTTCCACTCATAGTTAAATTTGATTGTGGAACAGGCATCTTGCCTGTTGCTAAGGAAACAACCTGCATCTTGCCTGTTGCTGAGGCCTGTTCCACTCATAGTTAAATTTGATTGTGGAACAGGCATCTTGCCTGTTGCTAAGGAAAAACCTACTTTCTGCCAAACACCTCCCCAAATAAAAATGCTCGCAACGGCCGACGCCAACATCAGAATAGTCTTAGTCGAACCAGCAGGCCCATTGAATGTCGGTTCTGTGGCCCGCGTCATGAAAAATATGGGTTTGCACCAATTAGTTTTGGTAAATCCCCAATGCGATTATTTAGGGGAAGAAGCCCGACTGATGGCTGTTCGCGCCGCCGACATATTGGAAACGGCCAAAGTAGTCGAGAGTTTGCCCGCTGCTTTGGTTGGGTGTGTCAGAGCGATCGCAACTACAGGGGATGATTGTCGATCGTTGCCAACACAACTAGAAGAACCCGCAGATGCCTTGCCTTGGCTCCTAGAAGCCCCCAGCGCCCTCATTTTCGGCCGAGAAGACTGCGGCTTAACCAATGCCGAATTAAACCGCGCTCAACGCCTGATCCGCATTCCCAGTAGCGATGCCTACACTTCCCTAAATCTCGCCCAAGCCGTCGCTATCTGCTGTTACGAACTATACCGGGAAGAAGGAAGAAGGAAGAAGGAAGAAGGAAGTTCGGCAACGGATTCTGTAACGGATGTAACGGATGTAACGGATGTCAGTCCGAGGGAAGTCGGAAGAGGGAAGAAGGAAGAAGGAAGAGAGAAGCAGGAAGAAGATGCCTCGTTCCCAGGCTCAGCCTGGGAACGCATATCCAGAGGCTCTGCCTCTTCAATACCCGATGCCACAGATAATTTATCAACTTGTTACCAAGAAAAACTTGCCACCAGCCAGACAGAAAATCCCTCAATTCCCCTCGCCAGTGCACCCTTGGAAAATTTAGAGGGATATTACCACCAACTAGAAACGCTGTTACTCAAAATAGGATATTTGCAGCCGCACACAGCAGCAAGCCGGATGGAAAAATTTCGGCGTTTGTACAACAGGGCTTATCCGACAGTGGATGAAGTCGCCATGCTGCGGGGCGTCCTCCGCCAAACAGAATGGGCAATCAAAAGTTACCCACGAGAGACAAATTCTGATACTCTGGATAGGGCGTTACCGGAAAATCCAACGGATAGCTAGCAGAAATGCTGATAATTGGGGATGTGAGATTGAGTATTTTTTTCAAAGAGAACTTTTCTGCACCCACTTGTCACCTTCATAACAGCGTTTCTTGACTAAAAACCTAAGCTTTGCGATAATTTGCGAGCAATAAACCCGGTTGCTGATACCATGCAGCGTCTGGGGTAAATCTAAAATCTAAAATCTAAAATCTAAAATTGATTGGCTGACAAGCTGAAAAATCTTAAACTTGAACTTTACATTAGTGATGAAGGAGTAAGACGTGGCAGAGCGGTTTCCCAAAGGATCGATATTATCGGTGATATCCTCGATATCCTCTCCCAACTCCGGCTCAAAGCAGCCTAAGTCCGGCAAAGCAAGTCAGTCAGGCAACTCCGGCCGCCGCCGCCCTTCGCAACCGCAAAACGGCAACCCAGAAATTCGATCGCCCGAACCTGCGACTGTGCCACCGCAACAAAGCCGCGGCAGCAGAATTGGAGCCAATTCTCCCACATCTTCGGAAGAATTTACTACACAAGACTTTTTATCCGATCCTCGATCGGCAATTAACCCCAGAAAACCCAGAGTCAGCAAGATTCCCCCGTCGAAGACTCGCCAACCAGGCAAAAAAGGCCTGGCTGCTGTCGATATGTTCGAGTTTCCGAACCAGAATCTGGATCGGGAAAATGTGAGTTCGATCGCCAGCAATCCCAACAGCCAGCCCCCAACAGCCACTCCCCCTACCACCCGTGGAAGTCGTCCCAGTTCGCCCCCAGTTCGCATTCCAGACACGGTAATCCCCCCAGATGCCAAAAAAGCCCCCGTGCCTAAACCGCGCCCACAAGCGAGCCAGAAGCCTGGTAAACGACCAGCATCTGCGAGCGTGCCGCCGTTGGTGTATGCTACTCGCTTGCTGATTTTGGGAGTTGGGATAGCGGTGATTTGCGGGACGCTGCTGTCGGTGGTAAATGCTGTGAGTCGAGCATCCACTGTAGCGACAGAAGAACAAACCAGCACAGGGCAGAACAACCCAGCCGATAGCGCATCTGCGGCACCAGCAGCCCCAGAAGTGCTGCAACTGAATCAAGAATTAGCGGCTTTGAAAACGCAAGTTCAGGTTTTAGCAACAGAAAATTCTAGTTTGACAGCCGGAATATTTCTAGTCGATTTAGATACTGGAAGCTACCTAAATTTTAATGGCGATACTGCTTTTGCTTCAGCTAGCACAATTAAAGTGCCAATTTTAGTAGCTTTTTTCCAAGCAGTAGATGAGGGCAAAGTGCAGTTAGATCAGATGCTGACCCTGAAGTCGGAACACATTGTCGGCGGTTCTGGGGATATGCAAGACGACTCTCCGGGCAAGAAGTATTCGGCTTTGGAAGTTGCCCAAAAGATGATTGTTGTCAGTGACAATACGGCGACAAATATGATGATTGAGTTGTTGGGAGGTGCTGAGGTTTTGAATCAGCATTTTGCAAATTGGGGTTTGAGTACCACGGTTCTGCGTAATAATTTGCCAGATTTGGAGGGAACTAATACTACCAGTCCGAAGGATTTGATTAATATCATAGCCCAGATCGATCGGGGTAATTTGGTATCGGTGAAATCGCGCGATCGCATTTTGCAAATCATGCGCCAAACTAGAAATGATTCTTTGCTGCCGAAAGGTTTAGGCGAAGGTTCAGTTATTGCTCACAAAACCGGCAACATTGATACACTGCTTGCGGATGCGGGGATGGTGGATTTGCCGAACGGTAAGCGTTATTTAGTGGCGGTGATGGTGAAGCATCCGCCGGAAACGGAAAAGCCAGCTCAAACATTGATTCGGGAGATTTCTCGGATGAGTTACCGCTATTTGTACGGTGGGGAAACGCCAGCCGATTCACAAGTGAAAATTAAAAATTGAAAATTTAACCGGGTTTTTTCTGGCAAGTGTTGTAGACTTTATCAAACTATAAATCAGTTTGTATTATGAAACTAAACATTCGACTTGCTTGTCTGGTAGCGCTTTCAACTTTAGCTGTTGGAGTCTCCCCCGCCTTGAGCAATCCTGCTCCTGAATATGAAACCGACGGCGTGACAGTGATTAACAATAATATCGAACTCAATCGGGCAAAAAACTTAGCCCGTCAAGCAGCAGAAATTGCTAATGGGGGTTTAGGCAACTATCGAGCTGAAGCTTCTATGCACGGTACTTCTAAGGAATCGCCGTTTGTTGACAATGGCGATGGAACTTGGACTTTTACTTTTAAGGGTAACAAGCCTGGTTCGTCTGTCTATACTGTAGAAACGGTTGTTACAGTTTCTCAAGATGGGAGGGTGAGAGTCGATTACAACGGGCGAATCCGCGAGTCAAGCGGAATTTAACAATACTTCGGACTTACTCATCGGTAATCAGAAACCGGGTTTTTCAATGATGGGGAGTGGGGAGTGGGGAGTGGGGGAATGTGGAATTATTGGCCTTGACTTTATCATTCCCATGCAACCGGAAACGATATGAACTTGTGAAATAGCGATCGCCCGATTAGAGAAATCCTTGATTAAGCTTTCGTCGCGGGCGATCCGCGCAACATTCTTTCGGTACTGAGATCGCGAGCAATTTTTTTTGTTAAGCCGAGAGCCGGAGCTGTCAAATAAACGAATGAGGGCACTCCGGTCACGCTTTCAAGTTGCTTGTTACCCCGTCAGGCAAAATAGAAGCAGGTTGATAAGTTTGCTCGTGATAAGTAGTTACATCTAAAAAAATGTAATATAAAGAGAGATAGAGTTTACTAGATAGAGCTTAACAAAAGCTATGAAACTGAAGCATTTTATCAATCTGCACAAAGGACTCACCTTTCCATTTGTTTTGACACTGATGTTCATTTACCAAAATTTTAATTTTGGTGCTTGGGTTTATCTGGCTCTGCACGGTACTTATGGTTTGTTGTGGCTGCTCAAAGACCAGATCTATCCAGATAAACAGTGGGAACAAGAAATCTCTGTCGGAACGGGAATATTAGGCTTTGTGTTACTTAGCCTCTATTGGATAGCACCTTTTATTTTGATTAGCAGCGGCTCACAACCACCTCTGCCCTTAGTGGCAGCAGCAATTTCCCTAAATATTATCGGTGTCTTTCTACACTATACTGCTGATGCACAGAAGTATTACACCCTTAAGTACCGTTCGGGACTAATAACTGAAGGATTTTTTGCCAGATCGCGCAATACGAATTACTTAGGAGAAATCCTAATATACGGAGCGTTTGCGATGCTAGTTCAGCACTGGCTACCTTTTTTAATTCTGGCAGCTTTTTTTGCTGGTGTTTTTATTCCTAACATGATAAAAAAAGATCGTTCACTCGGACGATATCCTGAATTTGCCGACTACAAAACTCGGTCTGGACTTTTACTACCTCGACTATTTGTATCGACAGCTCTCGAACAAAAAAAAGACAGTTTAGAGGAGAAAGTTGGTTAAAAATAGTAATTTATGGCGTTGCGGAATTACAATATGAGTTGATGAGGGATAATAAGGCGAATTTTTAGGAAATGCCCTGAATGCAGCTCAACTCATATCCGCAAAATAAGATAAAGCTTCTAATAATAAATTTCCCGCCTTTGCCACACAGCCTTAGCGATTGCCCCATACCCCTTTGGGAACTTTCACCGTCACGCTTGTAGGCGATTTAAAGCAGTCGGTAGATACTTTTAAACGATCGTTTTTCAAGACACAGAGGCTCAAACCCTTGCCGCACCAGCCATACAGCCGAAAGATTTGACCAAGAATTTCAAAGGTGGTACCCGCCACGTGATTTATCCGTGGAATCAATCCAAAATTGAAAATCGAAAATCCTCAAGCCCCCGCATTTATCCGTGGGGTCAATCTAAAATCTAAAATCTAAAATCTAAAATCGATTGACCCCCTCAAAAAAACACCTACCCATTCACGGAAATTCCAGGAACCGGAAAGCGATTAAACACTCGCGACTGCTAACTGTTCCGCCGCCTCTTTTTCGTTCATCTCGTCGAGTTTCTGCCAAACTTGCTGCATTAATTCATCCAATCCAACTCTACTAACGGCGGAAATCAACAAAACAGGAGCCCCGCTAATTTCTTTAATTCGGCTGATTAAATTACCGATTTCTTCGCTTTCGAGGTCGATCGCATCTACCTTATTAAAAGCCAAAATCTGCGGTTTATCGGCTAAACCACGCCTGTAAGCCTTTAATTCTTCCTGAATTGTGACGTAATTGGCGATCGGATCTTCATCCGTAATATCGATCAGATGCAGCAACAACCGAGTTCGTTCGATGTGCCGCAAAAACTCGTAACCCAAACCCGCGCCTTCGTGAGCTCCCTCAATTAATCCCGGAATATCAGCAAAAACAGTACCGTCGCCGGTCGGTTTTCTGACTACGCCCAAATTCGGGACTAAAGTTGTAAACGGATAATCTGCTATCTTGGGGCGAGCCGCAGACAAAGCAGAAATTAAGGTGGATTTGCCAGCATTCGGCATCCCCAGAATTCCCACTTCAGCTAATAGCTTCAATTCCAAACGCAAAAATTTGTGTTCTCCTTCTTTTCCCGGCATCGCATAATCTGGAGCACGGTTAGAATTGGTCAGAAAACACTTATTCCCCAAACCGCCTTTGCCGCCTTTGGCTACGCAAAAAGTCTGTCCGGGCGTCACTAAATCTGCTAAGATTGCCTGAGTTTCCGCGTCGTAAACCACTGTACCGCAGGGAACTTCGATCGTGCGATCGTCCCCGGAAGCCCCAGTCATATTCTTCGGCGCGCCCCGCTTCCCGTCATCGGCTTTAAAAATCCGGTTGTACTGAAAATCCAGCAGCGTTTGCAGGCTTTCCACCGCTACCATAAACACAGAACCGCCCCGCCCGCCGGTACCCCCACTGGGCCCGCCCGCCGGTACATACTTTTCTCTGCGAAAAGCTACCATACCGTCGCCGCCTTTGCCGGCTGCGACTTGAATATCTGCTCGATCGATAAATTGCATAATTTAGTCAGTTGTCAGTTGTCAGTTGTCAGTTGTCAGTTGTCAGTTGTCAGTTGTCATTAGTCAGTAGTTATTAGTCATTAGCCAGTAGTTATTATGATAGCTGGTAAAAGTATAGTCATTTATAGGCATGGGAGGCTTCAAGTCCCTCCCCCTTCACTTTTACTTTGAGCGGA
>NZ_JAUBTL010000064.1:15799-40307 GCF_036702475.1 Microcoleus sp. D2_18a_B4 | reverse complement strand
AAGATGCCTGTTCCACAAAGAGTGAATTTTCTTGTGGAACAGGCATCTTGCCTGTTCCTAAACAAGTAATTGAGAATGGTGCAACATCTCAGATACAATCAACAAGTATTTTATCTAGAGCCCCCAGGATTAATAATTGGTTAACTTCTTTGTTTATAAACAGCGAGTCGTTGAGCAGTGACTGTCGCCCGATCGAGAACACGAATCAGCGGTGCAACCAGCACGGGTCTGAGTTAAATTCTCGGGTTCATGAGCGGAAAAAGGAGTATTTAGCCGATCGAATTGAGCGGCTCACCCATCGGCACAATCGCTCCCTCACAGACCAAATTAATCAAGCGGTTAAAACCGCTGTCCATCACTGGGAAGTTCACCCGATTAATAACATCGTGTTTGGTTGTTACCGAGAACAGCAAAAATTTTCGCCTGCGCCAAAAGCTAACCATGAAAAGTTGGTTCAAATGCCTCAAGAAGCCAAAAGTTCGACTTTTAGGGCAGATAGAGGGAATAGTGGCGCACTGACGACGCCTTTAAAAATCAAATTTTTTGCAGTTTTCTCCCAAAAAATCTCTCTAGAAGTATCCCCGTTTCTGTCTGGCGGTGGAGTGTCAAAACATCAGTGATTACCTTAACTCTTTTACATCCTATCCAGTCTGTCCCGGTTCAAAGTTGGTGTTTTGAATCAGAACCAGTGGTTCGCATCGGTCGATCGAACGACAATGATGTAATTATTTACAGCGCTGTAGTTTCCCGCCACCACGTAGAACTCTGGAATCACGCCCAGGGCTGGGAAATTATTAATTTTGGTGCTAACGGCACTTATGTAGATGATAGACCGATCGCTCAGGTGTCAGTTGTGGACGGGATGACAATTCGCTTGGGCAATTCCGGGCCAAAAATCAGGATTCGGGTGGCCGCAACGAATCAACCGGGCAAAATAATCAAGCCACCGCAGCGCGAACTCCGCCCAAAGGACGAAGTTTCAAAAGACAGGTCAACTCCTTTGCCGGGGGGCGTGGGAATAATCGAAGACGATGAACTTGGAGGGATCACTCAAATCGATCTTGACTGACCCGCAGCTATCTATCCCTGCTGGCTAGTTCCCACAAAGCGACCGATGCCCAATTCCAGGGTTTAACTAATAAATATTGTGGTAAGTGGTCTGATTTGTGGCTAAATATCCCTATACATTAATTAACAGCTTCTCTAGTAGGATTTCACCCTTCTAAAGATAAGATTGGGGGGAGATCGATCGATCTTAGCTCACTTTCGCTGCTTGCCCAGCGGCGGTAATCTAAGAGCAACTGGTGCATCAACCGCTGTTTGACGCTCAGCAGTACGCTCTTGAGCAAAGCATTCCCCGTTGCTTCTAAAATGGGTTTGGGCGTCAGCCAAAACGGTGGCGGTAATTCTACTTGCACTTCCAAATCCGCTTTTCCCTTCAAGTATGCTACCCCGCTGCTTTGGTGTACACAAAGCTTTCCTTTGAGATTGAGAGCAAAGCGATCGTTGATATAACCCACGCCACGAATTTCGCAGGCGACGGACTCCAAATTGATGGTGCCATCCGACTGGGCCCACACCCTCATGTCTACTGTGGGTTGAATGCTCAGCATCATAAATTGTAACGGTCGCATTTTCAGGCGGAAACAGTCATCGTTTAGCTGTTCTGTGCGACTTTGATCGACAAGGGCATTCACCAGTCGCCTCGGCTGGCGCAGATAATGTTGAATGGGAACCCGTTCCTCTGGTACGGCGATCTCAACGGATTGGGAAGAATTAAAGCGGATGTACATGAGAAAATATCAAAATATAGGATTCCTAAGCATATCTTAATAAACTATCACCTTTTTTAAGGTGACATAAGTTGCCCCCTAAGTCGTGTACCCAGCAATGTCATCCGAGAAATCACTGATAAAAGCTTTCGGGACATCGCTAATTTTTCATCATACTTCCTAGCTGATGAGAGTCAAGCAAACATTTGTAACCTAAAATTGCCTCTAAATGAAAATTTCGTTAGCGAAGCCCTCGAAGAGGATCGCACATCTCGGCCCTGTTGGTACAAATGCAGAAACAGCGGCTCTAGCTTATGTCAATTGGTTGAGCCTGAATACTAACTTGGAATGCACCCTGTGTCCTTATTCCACCATTTCTCAAGCGCTAGAGGCATCGGCCCTAGGGCAGGTTGACTATTCAGTGGTGCCCGTCGAAAATTCGATCGAAGGCAGCGTGACTGTCACCTTAGACACACTGTGGCGACTCGATCAACTCCGCATTCAACACGCCTTAGTTTTGCCAATTTCCCACGCGCTAGTGTCCAATGCTAAAAATTTTAACGAGATTCAAAAAGTTTACTCTCACCCGCAAGCGCTAGCTCAGTGTCAGGTATGGTTGGGGCAGTTTATTCCCTCAGCTCAATTAATTCCGGCCAATTCAACCACGGAAGCATTGCAATATCTGGAAGATACAAATGTAGCAGCGATATCTTCGCCAAGAGCTGCTGAACTTTACCATTTGCCAGTGTTAGCTCACCCCATTAATGATTATCCCGATAATTACACTCGATTTTGGGTACTCAGCAGGAGTGGTGGAGAAATCGCCAACGTAGAACCAGGGGATCACTCATCCCTTAAATCCCTTACCCAATCTGCTTCTAAGTTGATCCTCGATGCTTCACCGTCTAATTGCACCCATACCTCACTAGCTTTTAGCGTACCTGCCAATATGCCGGGAACACTGGTAAAACCTTTGCAAGTATTTGCCAGTCGCGGTATTAATTTAAGTCGGATTGAATCTAGACCGACTAAAAGATCGCTCGGAGAATATATTTTCTTTATGGACGTTGAGGCTAACGCCTGCCAAGCATTTGTTCGATCGGCACTCGATGAATTAAAAAATCACACAGAAACTTTAAAAATATTTGGTTGCTACAATGTACTGTCAGTAGTATAATTTATTTTTAAGTAAAACTTAGGAGGCTGGCGAGATGAATGCGGATGAACTTCTCAAGCGATACGCAGCCGGAGAAAGAAATTTTCATGAAACCAACTTGAAAGAGGCTTCTTTGCGAGAAGCTTTCCTAATTCATATTAATCTAGCCTGTGCGAATCTCAAGGAAATAAATTTTGCCCTGGCCAACTTAAGGGGGGCAAACTTAATAGGTGCCAAGCTCAAGAATGCCTGTCTGGTGATGACCAACCTAAATGGAGCTAACCTGAGCGGAGCCGATCTAACTTTCGCAAGATTAACAGGAGCTGACCTGATTGAAGCAAACTTGGAAAACGCCAACTTGAGCGACACCAAAATGATAGGTGTTAATTTGAGCGGAGCAAACTTGCAAAACGCCAACTTGATGGAAGCGAACCTCCTAGATGCTTGCTTGGACAATACAAACCTCGAAGAAGCCAATCTAAGCGAGGCTAAACTGCGGGGTTCGAGTCTGATAACAGCCAACTTGAGAAACGCTTTTTTGTGTGAAAGTAACCTTGAGGGTGCTGATTTGAGCGGTGCTGATTTGAGCGGTGCTAATTTGAGCGGGGCATTTTTATGCGGAGCTAATCTGGACGGAGCTAAGTTAGATAAGGCAATTTTAAGTGGAGCAATACATTTTTGCGTCAGACAAGTTTGAGATCACGGAATATATAACTGCAGAATCCGACAACTAAGGACTAAAAAATATACTATTGACTTGGCTGAAAGTGAAGTCTATTTGCTGCTGTACCTTAGCAAAATGAAGCTGCATTTTGAGGATCTCTTTTTTGGAATTAGCTTGAGCAATCTTACTTTCCAAAGCCAGCAAGTTGCGGTTAAGATTTTCTACTCGCACAGTTTGGTAGTCTAAGTCAATTTTTAGTTCTGCCGCCTGATCGACTTGAACCTGCTGGCGAACCACGGCGAGGCGGATTGAATTCTTATCCTGTGTCTGAAGAGCTAGCAAAGCTCGCTGCTGCCACTGGTTGGCTTGAGATTCAGCTTGATTGTACAGCCACTGAATCCGCAGTTGGGCGGAAATCGCACTGCCAACAGCCTGACGCAGTTCTTTGAGAGGTTCCTGAATTTCTAAGATTAATAGTTCCCAAAGATTCATCAGTTCGCTGGTAAATTCTTCCCGTTCTACAGAGGCTACCAGTGCTTCTAATAGCAACAAATTTGGTTGCATTTGCTGCGTAATTGTCTCAAAGATTAACTGGGCTTCGGACATTTGCCGATCGTAATTTTTTTCTGAGACTGCACCGGATGAGTGCTTTAATATTTTTTCCGTGCTGTCTAACTCAGCTTCTGAATCTGAACTTGAAGCTACAAAGGCCTGTAATTTTTCGCGGGCGATCGAATTCAGCCTTTGTCGAAGCAAATCGCAGGCCACCCGCTGCACTGGCCCTGTTTCGCTTTGACAAATCTGGATGACTATTTTTAAGCCGGCATCGCCGTAATTCAATGTCTCTCTCAGGGCGGCAATTCGATGTTCGTTGACAGAACTAGACAGCCGATGTTTAACTCCTGCTAGTCCGCCGAGCACTACACCGCCCACAGGAGGTGGCAGTTGACCGCCTCTAACTGCATCGTATGGTTTCGGTTGGTCGTGATTGTCTAACACAAGCATTTACTGCTATAAGGAACCTATCCGAACCTGTTTGAAGTTAAGAATTAAACAGATACCAGTTCCCAAAAAGAATGGAACTGTAGGCCATCTCCAAACCCTTAGTTCAATAACTCATTCCCAATCGAAAATCGAAAATCGAAAATCGAAAATCGAATGATTTGTGTGTAATTATTTCTTCAATGCAGGTCAAACCGATCGTGCTTTTTCCTAGACCACTTGGCTACTTGAGGGTATCTTTAAGTACAGTCCTCGCTGCCAAGTGATTGCGAGTAGAAGTCAAAATTTCGGTTTCCCGTTCCAATCTCGCAGCAGTATCTTGCAATTCTAAAAGAGTTTGCTGTTCTGTCGCTGCACCGTAAAGGTAGCTGGCTACCCAGTAGGACAATTCTGTAGGCAAACTGGGAATGTCTTCGGGCAGGTCGATCGGCTGATCCATCAATTTGCTGGAGAGGCGAACTACATCTCTCAGCAGTTGTTCGACATCTTTTCCCAAAGGTCTGAGGTCTTTTTGCGGCGGTTCGTCTTCCATCCATTCTACTAGACCTACTAAATAGGGTTTTTCGCGAACGGCGTCGAGCACTCGGAACCGCTGCTGACCGAGAGTCATAATTTTCATGCGATCGTCGGGCAGGCGCTGACAGTGAATCACTTCGGCGCAACAGCCAACGGCAGAGACTTTGTTTTGGTTGGGGTCCCACATGAGCACACCGAAACGCCGATCGCCCTCCAGAATCGTATTCATCATGATTCGATAG
Source organism: Microcoleus sp. D2_18a_B4 (assembly GCF_036702475.1). NCBI lineage: Bacteria > Bacillati > Cyanobacteriota > Cyanophyceae > Oscillatoriales > Microcoleaceae > Microcoleus > Microcoleus sp. D2_18a_B4. The sequence goes on along the minus strand of NZ_JAUBTL010000064.1, from coordinate 34,955 downwards.
CGAAACTCGAAGATTTGCAGCGGGAGTGGCCTACCTGGAAATAGAACCACTTCCGGCAACGGAAATAAGGGGAGTTCGCGAACTGCTACAGAGGAAGAGGATGCCATTGTCGCTCAAAAGTGACGGTACTTGCGCTTATTTTTCTTACTTTAACTGATTAAAGGCAATTCCGGGGCAGGAGCGATCGGGCTTTTGCGCTCGCAACGGGAGCGACGGCTCGCTATCTCCGGTGCTGGCAGCTTGACCAAGGCGTTATTACGTCAAAATGTTAAATATACCTTTTTGCTAAACTAAGTGCTCCCGAAGGCGATGATAGCGACTGCTCAAGGAGCGTTTTTGTAGCGATCGCCCCTTAATTAAGAATAATTATTTAAGTTCGTGCTGGAGCAGAAATTATTGCTGATTATTAACTAATAACTAATACCTAATAACTCATGACTAGGGAAATTTCCACAAAAAGAAGGAACAATTTATTTAATCTTTGTTCCTTCTTTCCGAGTTTTCGATAAGTCAATCTACAGCTTGACTTCGATATCTACGCCGGCTGGCAAATCCAGTTTCATCAAAGCGTCAATTGTTTTCGCCGATGGCTGGTGAATGTCGATGATGCGGCGGTGCGTGCGGGTTTCAAAGTGTTCGCGAGAATCTTTGTCTACGTGGGGCGATCGCAGCAAGCAGTAAATCCGTCGTTTTGTCGGTAGGGGAATCGGGCCGATCGCTGTGGCTGCTGTCCGATTTGCTGTATCTACAATCTTTTCGCAGGATGCGTCTAGAATTCGGCGATCGAAAGCTTTGAGGCGGATGCGAATTTTTTGCTGTTGAATTGTTGCCATTTTTGTTTCTTGAATTTTCGAGGTTCAGTTTATTTTTAGTCATTAGTCATTAGTCATTAGTCATCAGTCATTTGTTATTTGTTATTTGTTATTGAACATTTAACCCATAACTACTAACAACTGGCCACTAACCTATAACTACTCACTACTCACTAAATAGCAGAAAAGCCTATTGACATTGGGTGGCTTTTCTGCTATTTAGGCTGTTATGCGAGTCCTACTTGAGGATTTTGGAAACAACGCCGGCGCCGACGGTGCGGCCACCTTCGCGGATAGCGAAGCGCATTCCTTGTTCGATCGCGATCGGGTGAATCAACTCAACAGTCATTTTGATCCGGTCACCGGGCATCACCATTTCTGCTTCAGTACCGTCATCAGCGGTGAACTGTGCGATCGTGCCGGTCACGTCAGTGGTACGGACGTAGAATTGAGGGCGATATCCAGAGAAAAAGGGCGTGTGCCGGCCGCCTTCTTCCTTCTTCAGGATGTACACTTCAGATTCAAACTGAGTGTGAGGCAGGATGCTTTTCGGCTTGGCAATCACCATTCCGCGTTCAATATCCGCCTTTAAAATCCCCCGCAGCAGTAGACCAACGTTGTCGCCGGCCAAACCTTCTTCCAGAGACTTGGTGAACATTTCCACACCAGTCACTGTAGTGCTGCGAGTGTCCTTAAGACCCACCAATTCGACTGTTTCGCCGACTTTGATAGTTCCACGTTCGATCCGGCCTGTGGCGACAGTACCCCGACCAGTAATCGAGAATACGTCTTCAACTGCCATCAAGAAAGGCTTGTCAATTTCGCGTTCTGGGGTGGGGATGTAAGCATCTACTTCTTCCATCAGCTTGTAGATTTTGTCAACCCACTCATTTTCGCCCTTGACAGTCTTGGGATTAGCAAGCATCGCTTCGAGAGCTTTCAATCCCGAACCTGTGACGATGGGGATGTCATCGCCCGGAAAATCGTAAGAGCTCAAAAGTTCGCGAACTTCCAGTTCTACCAATTCCAACAGTTCAGCATCATCCACCATGTCTTCTTTGTTCAAGAAGACAACCAGGCTGGGAACGCCAACTTGCTTCGCTAGCAGGATGTGTTCGCGAGTTTGAGGCATGGGGCCGTCTGCTGCTGACACTACTAGGATGCCGCCGTCCATTTGAGCTGCACCGGTGATCATGTTTTTCACATAGTCAGCGTGTCCGGGGCAATCTACGTGGGCATAGTGCCGACCTGTGGTTTCGTATTCCACGTGAGCAGTATTAATCGTAATACCCCGCGCTTTTTCTTCTGGCGCAGCGTCGATGTCGGCGTAGTTCTTAGCCTTTGCTTGACCTAGTGCAGAGAGAGTCATCGTAATCGCAGCGGTCAAAGTTGTTTTGCCGTGGTCAACGTGACCTATCGTGCCGATGTTTACGTGGGGTTTATTCCGTTCAAATTTTGCGCGTGCCATTCTTGATCTGTTCCTTGTTTCTTTTAGCGATTTTAGACTTGAGATTTTAGATTCTAGACTTTGGATTCAATCCAAAATCCAAAATCTAAAATCCAAAATCATTAGTTCCCTTTGTTCTTAGCGATAATGGCTTCAGCCACGTTTCGCGGCACTTCTTCGTAATGGCTGAATTCCATTGTGAAGATGCCTCGACCTTGGGTTTTCGAGCGGATGTCGGTGGCGTAACCAAACATTTCTGCTAGTGGAACTTTTACAGAAACTTTGGCTATCCCCTGATCCGTCTCTTGACCTTCGATCTGACCCCGACGCGAGTTGAGGTCTCCGATGACGTTCCCGATGTAATCTTCGGGAACTTCAACCTCTACTTTCATCATAGGCTCTAGCAGCACTGGCGACGCCTTCATCACGGCTTCTTTGATCGCCATTGAACCGGCGATCTTAAATGCCATTTCTGAGGAGTCTACGTCGTGGAAAGACCCGTCTACCATAGTAGCTTTGAGGTCAATCACGGGATACCCTGCTACAATACCTGATTCGCAGGCTTCTTTCATCCCTTGTTCTGCAGGGCCGATGTACTCTTTGGGTACAGTGCCACCAACAATTTTGGAGACAAATTCAAAGCCGCTTCCGACTTCGGTGGGTTCTAGTTCGATCACGACGTGACCGTACTGACCTTTACCGCCGCTTTGGCGGATAAATTTACCTTCGGCGCGGACGGATTTGCGAATGGTTTCGCGGTAGGCTACTTGTGGCTGACCCACGTTCGCTTCTACTTTGAATTCCCGCAGCATCCTGTCAACCAGAATTTCCAGGTGCAGTTCGCCCATACCGGCGATGACTGTCTGGTTGGTTTCTGGGTCAACGTTGACTCGGAAGGTGGGGTCTTCTTCCGAGAGCGACTGGAGGGCTTTGGAGAGCTTCTCCATGTCTTGTTTGGTTTTGGGTTCGACAGCCACGGAGATGACTGGCTCTGGAATAAACAGAGATTCCAGAATCACTGGCGCTCCTTCTTCGCAGAGGGTGTCGCCGGTGAAGGTGTCTTTCAAACCCAAGGCTGCTCCCAAGTCTCCGGCTCGGAGTTCCTCAACTTCTATCCGATCGTCCGCTTTGAGTACAATTAGGCGAGAAACCCGCTCTTTTTTGTCTTTGGTGGAGTTCAGGACGTAGGTTCCTTTTTTGAGGATACCGGAGTAGACGCGAACAAAGGTCAGGCGACCGTAGGGGTCTGCCATGATTTTGAATGCCAGAGCTGACAGCGGGGCGTTGTCGTCGGCAAACCGCTCTGCTGTGTCGCCGTTGGGCAGGAGTCCTTGTATTGGAGGAACTTCCAAGGGCGACGGCAGATAGTCGATGACTGCATCCAACAACAACTGAACGCCTTTGTTTTTGAATGCCGAACCGCACAACATGGGGACGATCGTACCTTCGACAGTGCCGTGACGCAGGGCCAAGCGGATTTCGTCTTCCGTTAACTCTTCGCCTTCAAGGTATTTCTCGGTGAGGGCGTCGTTGGTTTCTGCTACGGACTCGATCAGCTTGGTGCGGTATTCTACGGCTAGATCCTTTACTTCATCGGGGATTTCTACTTCCTCGATGTCGGTTCCCGTGTCGTTGTTGTAGATATAGGCTTTCATTTGCACTAAGTCTACAATTCCCCGGAAGTTTTCTTCACTGCCGATCGGGATTTGGATGGGTACGGCGTTCGCTCTCATGCGATCGCGAATTTGGCCGTAGACTTTGTAGAAGTTTGCCCCCATCCGATCCATTTTGTTGACGAACACGATCCTCGGTACTTTGTACCTGTCGGCCTGTCGCCAAACTGTTTCGGATTGCGGCTGCACTCCCCCTACCGAGCAGAACACTGCGATCACTCCGTCGAGCACTCGCATCGAGCGTTCGACTTCGATCGTGAAGTCTACGTGTCCGGGGGTGTCGATGATGTTGATTTTGTAATCTTTCCAACTGGTGGTGATAGCAGCGGCAGTAATCGTAATTCCCCGCTCCCGCTCTTGCTCCATCCAGTCAGTGACTGCTGTTCCCTCGTGCACTTCACCCATTTTGTGAACCATGCCTGAATAGAACAGAATTCTTTCAGTTGTTGTTGTTTTGCCCGCGTCGATGTGGGCTGCGATGCCGATGTTGCGAGTTTTTTCTAGCGGGACGGTACGTGCCACAGCTACCTCCTTAATCTTGTGTTGCTGTTATAATACTATTATACTACACAGTAACCCTATTTTGCACTCCCCAGCGACTTACAAAAGTCTCTGGAGCTTATTGTTACATTTTAATATTTTTTGCAAGATTTGTTTACAAAAATATTAAGGATGCGACATGGAGGATTTAGAGAGTGCGTGAATTTTGAGTGCGTGAATTTTGAGTTTGGGAGTTTTGAGTTTGCTTCACCAATCGCAACAGCGCCAAGAGAAGCAATCTCAACACTCAAAACTTATTACACTTTCCAATTTTTCACCCGATGCTTTTATACCGCACGATCGCGCTCTTCTCCATGCCAGTTGTTGCAGTTAGTAGCGGTAGTGAGCAAAAGCCTTGTTTGCTTCAGCCATGCGGTGAGTTTCTTCGCGCTTGCGAATAGCACTCCCTGTTTCGTTAGCTGCATCCATCAGTTCGTTGGCTAGCTTGGCTGCCATCGAGCGGCCGGTGCGGGCGCGGGCAAATCTGATCAGCCAGCGGAGGGCGAGGGTTGTACCGCGATCGGAACGCACTTCCATTGGCACTTGGTAGGTGGCGCCACCTACCCGGCGGGCTTTGACTTCTACCAGGGGTGTTGCGTTTTTGACTGCTTTTTCAAACAAGTCTAACGGTTCAGCCCCTGTGCGTTCTTGGATGGTTTTGAGGGCGTCGTAGACGATGCTGGAGGCAACGGATTTTTTGCCGTGCTGCATGATCCGTCTCACCATCATGCTTACCAACCGGCTGTTGTAGGTTGGATCTGGTGGAACTGGACGTTTTTGAATAACTGTGCGGCGAGACATAGTTCTATTTGGGATTTTTGATTTTGAATGATTGACTTTGGGCTTTTGGGATCACATCTCGATTTATGACGATCGAGCGTGCAGTTGAGCGGCGCGATCGGATTTATTTTTGCTTCCCAACCCCGACGATCGGACGAGTTCCGTGTTATTTTTTCTCTTTAGGACGCTTGGCCCCGTATTTGGAACGACCCTGCTTGCGGTCTTTCACCCCAGCGGTGTCTAATGTACCCCGAATGATGTGGTATCTAACTCCGGGCAAATCTTTTACCCGACCGCCCCGGATCATTACTACCGAGTGTTCTTGCAAGTTGTGACCGATCCCTGGGATGTAGGCGGTGACTTCAAAACCAGAGGTCAGCCGTACCCGAGCCACCTTCCGCAGCGCCGAGTTGGGTTTTTTCGGGGTGGTCGTGTACACTCTGGTGCAAACTCCGCGGCGCTGGGGGCAACTCTTGAGAGCTGGCGATTTGGTTTTTTTCTGCGTTTGTTCCCGTGCTGAACGGATGAGTTGCTGAATAGTGGGCATGAGTTACGGCATTTCTAGCTTTTTGCTGAATATAGTGATTTGGCTGTATCCGCACTGAAAGTCCCTTCCCCTCTGGGGGGACGGGATGAATGAAAATAATTATGGGTAAGTGAGGATACCAGACTCTGTATTGTACACGACGCGAGTTTCTTTGGCAAGAAATTTGCGCGACCCGCGCTCAAACTTCCTTCATTGCTGCAAGTTGGGAGGGGGCGAGCGCAACGGGAGAATGGTATGTGACATCCTATAATTTAGGCGCAACTATGATGATTGTCACAGCCGTCAGAAAAATTTATGACGATCGCAATATCGCGCTTTTTCGATCGAATTACCATTGTGAGGAGAGGCGCCTTAACTGCTACACAAAACTTGGCTAAACTTATTTAAGTCTGACCATTCAATCAGGATTGCTCCTGAAGGGTCTGCTTCGGAGTTTCACCCAAGGGAGTCGGCTCGCAACTTGTCCACAGGCGTTAATTCGGGTGGAGCAACGCCCTAATTGAGTTAATTTTAGTTGAAGCTTTTAGCCATGAGTCATCCACTATTTTCAACCAATTTAACGAAACGCGGACTCCCGTTCGACCTTTTTACAGGCTGGTCAGTTTTGACATGCGCTGTGGTTTACAAACCAGATACTTAAGCCTTTTTTAGGCATTGGTGTAATCATATCGCCCACAATGTTAATCAGTCAAGTTAAGTATGACTAAGTTTAGTAAAGTTTTGGGCTAGTTAGTCCAACTCCAGCCTGCGATCGCATCACCGTCTATAGCCGATCTACATCACATAAAGTTATCTAAACTTGCCGGACAATAAGAAATATACATTGAGTTGACGGCAGATGACAACCAAAGCTTATATTCCTGAATATAAAATTTCCGAACTTTACTTGAACATTTGGAAATCCGGTAAGATCGATCGGACGGTGTTCCAGCAAATTCAATACGCAATTAATTCTCACAGTTTAAAAAGTTCAGACGATCGAAAAATTGTCAGCAGGCTGCTGTATGCAGTACGGCGGGGATGGGTGTCAGTGACGGACTGAGTTAGTTGGGAGTTTTGAGTCAGGGCGCGAGATTGCTTCGTGACTCCCCGGGCGTAGCTGCGTCACTGAGTTGTGAGATTGCCACCCATTTGCCGCCCACAGAGCACAACGCACACGGGGTGCAGGAGTTGTGAACTAAAATCTCATCCATAAAATTAGAGGACTCCCCAATAGATGCACCGCTGTTAAAAGGAAATATTAAGGTAAAAGGACACGGTATGTTTAATTCTACAGAACTGCTGATCGAGGCTTTCATCGCACAACTTCAGAACGGGTACAGCCGCACTTACGGAGGCTACAAATCAGACTATGCTGACATTATTGCCTGGGTGGGGGCAATGGCGTTAGAAAACATCGCTAACAGCGACGCTCTTTATCACAATGTAGAACACGCCATTTGCATTAGCTTAGTCGGTCAAGAAATCTTGCGGGGAAAACACATTCGCCAGGGCGGAGTTTCCTGCGAAGATTGGCTGCACTTCATCATTTCTTTGCTGTGCCAAGACATCGGATATGTCAAAGGAGTTTGCCGGCAAGACCAAGAATCAGAAGGATTGTATGCTACGGGAAAAGATGGGATGAGAATTGCACTTGCTCCCGGTGCAACAGCGGCCAGCCTAGCTCCTTATCGAGTTGACCGAGCTAAATTGTTTATTGACGAGCGCTTCGGCAACCACAAGCTAATTAATGCTGAGATAATTAAGCAGAACATAGAACAGACTCGTTTCTCGGTGCTTGACGGCAACACTGACGAGGATGCAGTTAATTACTCTAGTTTAGTTCGCGGTGCTGACTTGATAGGTCAGCTCAGCAACCCGCAATATTTGCAGAAAATTGGCGCGTTGTTTTACGAGTTGGAAGAAAGCGGTGCTACTAAACTTTTGGGCTACCGACATCCGGGCGACTTGCTGCAAAGCTACTCTAAGTTTTACTGGAGCGGCATTTATCCTCACATCAGTGAATCTCTCGGTTACTTGCAGTTGACGCAGGAAGGCAAACAGATTGTTGCTAGTTTGTACGCTAACATATTTCGGATGGAACACCAACGTTGCGATTCTGAGGTTGCTTGATTGCAAAAGTGCAGTCAGTTGTCAGTTGTCAGTTGTCAGTTGTCAGTTGTCAGTTGTCAGTTGTCAGTTGTCAGTTGTCAGTTGTCAGTTGGGCTCTCCTGACTTTATGGTGTATAATGTAACAAACAATACATTTATTCTCATGGACTTTTATTTGGATTATATATTAGACTTGCCTGGAGTGAAGGTTGAAAGTTGTACTCAAATTGATGGAAAAATTTTATTAGGACTGAGAATTGTAGGAGAAAGTATGGTTTGTCATCACTGTCAAAATTATACCGAACAATTGCATCAGAATCGACCAATCTTAGTAAGAGATTTGCCAGTCTTTGGTCGTCCTGTGTATTTAAAAGTCCCGCGACGGCAGTTTTACTGTCCTAATTGCCAACGATATCCCACAGAAAAAGTAGATTTTTTGGACATTAAAAGACGGCATACTCAACGATACGAACAAAATATTTATGAGCGTGTCAAACAATCGAGCATGGAGCAAATTGGACGAGAAGAAGGACTGAGTTATGACGAAATAAAAGGAATATTTGAGCAGACAAATAAGCAGAAAAAAAAACCGAATTGGGAACAGGTTAAACGAATTTGTCTCGACGAAATAAGTATGCGGAAAGGTCAAGGAAATTTTGTGACTGTTGTTGGGGACATTTCCGAAGGTAATTTAATTGAGATGATTGATTCTCATCGCTGTGAAGAAATCATTGAAGTCAGAAGTGCAACAAGCAATTGAGGTTCGAGAGCAAGTTGAGGAAGTGAGTGTTGATATGTGGGGAGGGTTTCCTAAAGTTATCAAAAAAGTATTTCCAAACGCCAAAATTATTATCGATCGTTTTCATGTGATGAAAGTAGTTAATAAAGATTTGAATAAATTACGCAGAGCAGCCGGAATAACAGATAGGAAAAGTAAATATTTATTGTTAACTAATCGAATAAACTTGAATCCTCTTCAGATTGATAAATTAGAGATGGCACTAGGTAAATCAGAATGCTTGAGAATTGCGTATGAGATGAAAGAAAAATTTAGAAAAATATATGAGACTAATTTGACCGTCAAAGAAGGGCAGGCAAAAATTAAAGAATGGCTAAATCATGCACAAGTATTTTTCAGAGAATCTGCATCAACGATTGAAAATCATTTTGAGGGTATTTGCAACTACTTTCTTAATCGCACAACAAGTGGAGTTATGGAGGGAATCAACAATCGAATTAAGTTGATAATGCGCCAAGGATATGGCTTTTCTAATTTTAATAATTTCAGGAATCGCGTATTAGCTTGCTTCTCTGATTAGATAAAATTATAACCACAAGTTCAGGAGAGCCGTCAGTTGTCAGTTGTAGGTGCTAATAACTAACAGCTCATAACGAATTAAAAAGCACAAATTACCAATTACCACCAATTACCAATTACCCAAGTATATTTCATTCAACTCAACTAATTTCCTCATCAATTGCTGAATGATATCTGGGACACAACCAATTGCTGGGTACCAAAGAAGGCCATCCCTCCCGTAGCGCTTCCAAACAAACAGCTCGCACAGTTAATTGACAGTCAAGCAGTTCTACCCCAGCTTTTTCAACTTGCTTTTTGCCAATTCTTAAAATTGATTCATCGCTAAATTCAAAGGTTTTGTGACACTGAATGCAAACCAGATGGTGGTGGTGGTACAATTCGGGAAAATTCAGTTCGTAATGTTTGTGTCCTTCTGCTAATTCTAGTTCACGCAAAATTCCTATCCTTGCTAATAAATGCAGCGTTCGGTAGACAGTAGACAAGCCAATTCGTTCTCCTTTATTCTGCAAAGTCTTGTATAATTCTTCCGCACTTAAGTGATTGCCTTGCGGTAGATTTTGAAAGACACTCAAAATAGTTTCTCGCTGGGGAGTCAGGCGGCAGCCTCTCTGGTTGAGTTCGACTTTGAGTGAGTTAGCACTGTATAAATTCATGTCGGAAAAAATAAAAAAGTTGAACGAGGATTGTAATGGATTATCTGTTATTTATTCGCGCTCTTTTTGAAATTCTCCTAAAGTATATTTTCCGTGAGAATCCATATAACTCTAGACTCCCCCTTTAGTCCAGGGTAATCTGCTAGTCACCTATCCCCCTTGCTACAAGTGGAACTGAAAAAGTGGTTTTCGGTATTTGTGCGTAATTTTTGTGAAGTTTAGAGCAATGTTGCGGAGAAGCATTGGTAAAACAAGTCGTAGGTTCAAAGTGAGTGCAACCATCGCATCTTCAGTACAAGCAACGCACGGGCGCACTGTAAATGTGAGGCGGTAGTCAGTAGTAAAAAAATCCCAATAACAAGGAATTGGATAGAAGCGCTTGATTTGATGCACTCCTTCGGGCCATGTTACGGACAGACTCCACAAAAATAATCAAAGTGGCGATACATAAATATTAGAAAAAGACAGTCATAAACCACCAAAATACATAGCTTTGGCCACCAACAAGAAGGTAGCGACACCCAGCAAAACTAGGCGGATTCCCAAGATGGTGGTGATTTTGTCTGCGTCTTCCCATGTGTAGCCAAAGAAAGAAGTTCTTGCTTCGAGGGTTGCTGGCCCTTTGAGGGAGTAAAAGATGCCGCCGAAGCCGAGAAAGAGGTGAATCGCCCTAACGGCGAAGTACGGATCAGTATCGACAATTTTGCCTCCCCCACCCCCGCCCCAGCCGAGTCTGGCTAGATTTGGCAACAGGATTAAGCCTTGTTCGTACATGGGCAATTCTGGGTTAAAGCGGGAAAGCTCCAATAGGGTATAGGCTCCCGCCCAGAAGAGAATGAGGCCGGCGTGGGCGACGTGGGTACCGAGCAAACGGCCCGAAAGGTTGATTAAGCGGGCTTTGCCGACCCACCAGGGAAATGATTTTCCTTCGGCTGGGAAGGATTTTTTTGCCATGCTGGTCACGGCGATTTACCTCTTGAGAAAGATGCCAGGGGAGTTTTCAGCGATCGCAGGTTATTGATATAGATAATCAACAATTTTAGTAGTTTCGTCAAGGGGTATTTGAGAAAAATTTTCACTCATTTGAGTTCTGGTATGTAAATCAGTAGGAAAAAACATCGTTGTATCACGATTATGACTGTTTTTGGCGCTTGATCGGAGTTTGGTCTCTCGTTCGCAAAAATAGCAGCTAAAGGAATACCTCTAAATTTATTGATAAATAATATTATTAAAGAGTATTATGGCTAGAGTATTGTTTAAGTAGCTATCCAATCGTCTCGAAAAAGACAAGGTGGAAAAAGAATCCCGTACTTTCCTATGGACAAGCTTCTCTAAAAGTACGGTTAGAGGGGGGTGCGGGATTGTTTTTTTCCGAATCAAGAGAGTTAATGCCTACTTGTTGACATATTCATCTCAAACTCCAAACAACCAAGCCTGAGAGCAAATGCTCTCAGGCTTTTCTAGCTGAATTTTTCACTGCTTGTTGCATCGGGCGCGCTAGCTCAAGCAGAGGATTTGGTTTCTTCAGCTACTTGCTCGTTGTTGGGTAACTCCAGGCAATAACCAGCCCCGTATACGGTTTTGATGTACCGAGGATGGCGGGGATCGGGTTCCATCTTGGTTCTCAGGTGTCTGATGTGTACACGAATTGTTTCTATGTCGTCGTCGGGGTCGTAACCCCACACTTCTTTGAGAATTTCGCTGGGAGAGACTGTCTGACCGTGGCGCTGAAGCAAGCAGTGCAGCAACTCAAACTCTAGGTGGGTCAGTTTGACTGTCTGAGCGTACCAAACAGCTTCAAACCTTTCGGGGACAAGGGTCAGCGGGCCGTAATTCAGAATTTCGGAGTGTTTGGCAGCTTGGGGGATGCGGTCTGTTCGCCTTAGTAGAGCTCGCACTCGCGCCAGCATCTCTTCTAGTTCAAAGGGTTTGGTCAGGTAGTCGTCGGCGCCGGAGTTGAAGCCTTCTACTTTGTCTTGAGTTTGACTTAAGGCTGTCAACATCAAGACGGGAATGTCTGAGGTGCGCTCGTCACGCCGCAAACGCTGACATACGGTGAATCCGTCTACTCTAGGCAGCATGAGGTCTAGCATGATCAGGTCGGGGAGCAGTTGTATGGCTAGTGCCTGACCTTTGATGCCGTCTTCTGCCTGGGTGACTTCGTAGCCAGCCATTTCTAGGTTGACGGCTACGAGTTCGGCGATCGCCGCGTCATCATCAATAACAAGTATCCGAGGCATCATTATTTATCTCACCGCTAACCAGATTGGGGAGGCTACAGCCTTCTGGGGGTTCCAGGTAACTTTAACAAGCAATTTTTTAATTTTAAGCTTCATTTAAGAATTATAAGGTTGATTAAGACCTTTTTGAGCTATGTAAAAATTGTTGTATTAATTATAAGCGCCTGCAGTGGTTATCAGAAAGACTGTTCGCCAGAAATCTGGCCTGGAGTAGATTTTTTGTTTGCGGGGGCGACTTGTGTGGCGACGAGTGAGGATGGGATTTGAGATTTTAGAGCCACCCTGCGTTTGTTTGCTCGTAGTGGGTCATCGTCCCTCTTCTCGATCGACACCTTTGCGGGCCTGACCTTGCCAATTCTGCTCTCTGCAAGTTACCAAGAAACTGGGTCTAAATCCCCGTCCTTATAGGACGGCTTTAATTATAAGTAATATGAAGAATTATTAAAGATACAGACTTGTAAGTAAAAGTTTTAGCAAAAGTGAGAGACTATTCTAATGATAGTTTTAGAGTTTAAGTTGAAGGGCAAAGCGGAACAATATCGAATCATAGACGACATGATTCGGACGGCTCAATTTGTCCGAAATAAAACTCTTAGACATTGGGTAGACAATCAAGGGATTAAGCTAGTAGACCTGTACAAACAATGCGCCGTTATGGCAAAAGAGTTTGAATGGGCGGGCAAGCTTAATTCGACGGCACGTCAAGCTTCAGCGGAACGTGCCATTTTTGCTATCCAACGTTTCTTTGCTAATTGCCAAAGGAAAAAACCCGGAAAAAAGGGATATCCACAGTACAAGAAACATACTCGTTCCGTGGAGTACAAGCAATCCGGTTGGGCGCTTTCTACCGACAAAAGATGTCTAACATTTAAGGATGGTTTTGCTGCTGGGAGATTTAAGTTAATCGGCAGTCGGGATTTGCATTTCTCGGCGCCCGATGAGATTAAACGAATCAGGGTTGTGCGTCGTGCCGACGGATACTACGCCCAATTCTGCATCAACGTTGAACGAAAAGAGGAACCCGTTTCTACTGGTAAATTTATTGGCATAGATGTCGGGTTAAACCACTTCTATACTGACAGCGACGGTGAAACAGTTCCTAATCCTCGGTATCTCAGAAAAAGTGAAAAAGCTTTGAAGAGATTGCAGCAGCGAGTTTCTCGGAAAAAGAAAGGTTCCAGAAACCGGAAAAAAGCGCTCAACAAGTTAGGAAGAAAGCACCTAAAGGTTAGTCGGCAGCGTAAAGACTTCGCCATAAAGACGGCATTGTGCGCGGTGAAATCTAACGATTTCGTAGCCTAGGTCGAACTTCAGGTGCGGAACATGGTTAAAAACCACAAGCTCGCTAAATCAATTAGCGATGTGGCGTGGTCATTGTTTGCTCAATGGTTGGAATATTTTGGAAAAGTGTACAGCAAAACAGTAATTGCTGTTCCACCTCAGTACACTTCCCAGGATTGTTCAAATTGTGGAAACCTAGTCAAGAAAACTCTGTCAACTCGAACCCATATTTGTAGTTGTGGTGCGGTGTTAGATCGTGATCACAATGCCGGAAAAAACATTTTGGTAAAGGGTTTGAAGCGGGCAGGAATCAATTTAAATACGGTGGGGCACACCGGAATTCACGCTGGGGGACAGACCGATCTCTACTCGCTGGTGGTGATATCAACGAGCAAATCGACTGGATGATCCAAGAATCCCTGCGCCTTCAGGTCAGGGAGTGTCAAATATTTTCGACGATCGCCCACTCTACGACTTGTGATTTATAAAGTTGGTGAGGTTGAGAAAAATTTTGTTTTTTTTGAGGGTTAGCCCTTGCTTTTTTTAGCTCTTGACTGTATTATTAAATAATAGAAATATAACTATTTATTTTCAAAACAAGCGCTATTCCCATTATTAAATAATATCATACAAATGTCAAAGAGTCTATCCCAAACCCCTAAAATTTTTGGTCGATTTTGGAAAATCAGGCAATTTTTTTGTGCCTCAGAAGCAGTGAAAGCAGGGAAATAATCTGTAACCATAGCCGACACAACTACTGAGAAAGAGTTGATTCTTGAGCCGACTGAGTATTTTTTGGGGAAACAGTCGCCTTAGAGCCTAATTTTTGGAAATAAAGACCGCCGATGGTGGCTAAGAATATTGTGTAAGCCGCCGCTTGGACGAGATAAAGTCGATCTCTGTATCCAAACAGTGCTTTGAGAATCACTCCTGGAAATTGCCGATCGGGCAAAATTTCCGCTGCATTCCACACCATAGGCCCTAAAATACAAGAGTGGAGTGGTGCGAGGCGATCGTAATAAACACAAATCCCTGCATACTGGCTATTCATCTGCGACAAAATTCCAGCGGCTTGGTCAAAATGTTTGAGTGCAGATACTGCCAAACCAGCCACGATTAACAGCAACAAAATCCCCATAAACTTGAAAAACAGGCGGATATCAATTTTTACGCCCCACTTGAACAGTAGCGCGCCAATGATTGCCGCCCCAGTCAAACCGCCCAAAGCACCTAAAGCGGGACTCAAACCTTGTTGAAATTGAGCGCTGACAAATATAACTGTTTCAAAACCTTCGCGCAGTACCGCAATAAAAATTAAGCCAAATACGCCCCAGCCGGCATTGCTATTTTCTGTCAAAGCTGCTGTAACTGCTCCTTCAACTTCAGCTTTGAGAAAGCGCGCTTGCTGAGTCATCCAAATTAGCATCCAGCTTAGCATTGCGATCGCCACAATTCCCAACACGCCCTCTAATAGCTGTTTAATTACTGGTGCGTAAGGCTGTTCGGATGTTGATAGTGCTGCGAGCAATCCATTGAATACAACACCCACCATACCGCTAGCAGCAATGCCGGCTGCGATACCTGCGTAAACCCAAGAATTGAGGTGAGTTTGCTCGGCTTTTTTGAGGCAAGCTAGTACAATTCCGACGACTAAGGCGGCTTCTACGCCTTCGCGCAGGGTAATTACAAAAGTTGGTAGGGCTTCGCTAAAATTCATTTTTTATAATCATGGGGCATGGGCATGGGGCATTGGTCATTGGTGATGGGAAATAACCAATAACCAATAACCGATAACAACTAACTAATGATTAAATCAACTATAATCCCGCAGCATTTTTTTCAGTTCTACTTGGTGCAATTCTTCTTGTCCAATTAGATTGCGGGCATATTCTTCCAAATAAACGCTGGAGTCGGTCACGACATCAAGTAAAGATTTATACTTTTTGAGCGCTTTTTTCTCGTGATTTAAACTTTCTTCTAACAAGTCTTTCACCGAGTGTTTGTAGGTTTCTTCGATGGGAGCAATTTTCTGACTGGGATGCCCCTCTAAACCGGTGAGAATTTCTCCTGCTTGTTGGGCGTGGAGTAGGGATTCCGTTGCTTGTGCTTTAAAAAACTGCACGATGGGAATCCGGTTTGGCCCTGTCACCATTAGTGAATAGTGGGTATAGCGCACGACACCTGCAAGTTCCCATTCCATGATGGTGCATAGCAGTTCCTGAGTTTTTTTTTCGTCAAGTTCTTTCATTTGTTGTTTTAGATGTAGAATGCCTTAGAGGGCGCTGTTTATAATATCACATTTAAGTTAAAAATGAAAAGTAAGGTGCGGATGGCGCACTTTACCGGAGAGATGTTGTATGTGAGTTACTGGTTAACTTCTAAGGTTGGAGTAGGAGCAAACACTACAGTAAACTTAGCGACTGGTGCTGCACTGTTGCGGCTAGTTTCGGAAGATTTGATCTCACATCTTGCACCATTCTCAATTACTTGTTTAGGAACAGGCTTTTCGGCCTGTTCCACAAGAAGACTCATTCTTTGTGGAACGGGCCGGAGAGCCCGTTCTTGACAATGGTGCAAGATATCAGTTTGATCCGATGTGGCAAAGGACTTTTTTGGCTGTAATCCTTGGCTGGTTGATTGAGGGGCTCGAAATTGCCGATCGCCCCATCTTGACTTGTACTGACTCGATACACTAGATTTTGATTGAACCTAGGGCTAGTTTGCCAACTTCGATCGATGCGATCGTAGACTTTGAGAGCTAACTCATCTAGTTTTACGCGATCCGTAATTTCTGCTGTCTGATTTGTTCCATCCACCGCCTGAACTTCCTGCTGGCCTGCTGATACAGGTACAGATTGGACAGTCTTATCTGTACGGCTACTCGCCATAGCCGTTTCAGTAAAGGCTAAATTACGCATTTGTGGCAAGATTTTAGCGGCAACCCGCAGCAAGGGAAAAGCCAAATGTCCCGTATAAACCATTACCAGTAATGCGGACATTGCACCCATGCCGTAAATGGTTCCGATCCACCGCTGCCAAGGGATCGGATGCCATAAGTTAACTAAAGGTAAAAACAGAAATAAACCAGCAGATAAAAAGCTCAGCCCGTAGATAGAAACTTGAGCAATATCTAATTGTCTGGGAGATTCAGAGGGAACTAAATCGGTAGTTGAGTCTTGGGTTGAGCGCAGCACCACTGGCAAACCTCCTGTAGGTTGTGCGGAAAATTACTTGAGAATAAGCGCATTAGTATTTTGAGTTTCTTGATAATGTAGCTCGTGCGGGCAAAGCCGATCGCACATTGGCGCAAGTGACAACCGCAAACATACTGCTAACTATATTGACTTGCAATAACTCGGAGTTTTGAGTCTCGATAACACGCAATACTTTGGATTTGACTAGCTATCGGGCAATTTCACTGCTGCTGTAGTCAAAAAATTAATGCAATAAGTTTTCAAGAACCCCCTTTAATGCCAATAAGGGATTTTCAGTTAATTCTTTATATTTATTTAAAATTTTTGTTTGAGTTTGACGGTGAATACATTTTGCAGTTGAGTCTGTAAAGAAATATTGATAATTCTTATCAAAAAGCTTCTAGGTGCGGGTTGTGGGTAAAATATCCGAATAATTCTTCAGGATGATTTAATGTAAAATTTCTCATCCTCAAAATTCTGCCGATGAGGCGCTAATCTATATCCCATAAGCGATCGCCCGCCCCCAATCCCCCGATCGCTCGATCGCCGAAATACCCCCACAGGGGATGGTAAATTTTTGTAAAAAATAGTTGACTAAAGGGCTGGAACTTCTCTCGTTTGGGATACATAAATGCACATACCTGATGGTTTTCTTTCACCGCCAGTAGCCGTTGCCACCGGCATAGCAAGTGCAGCAGTAATTGCAGTTGCCCTGAATCGAACCCGCGCGAGTCTTGGACTCCGACAAGCCCCAATCATGGGCTTAACCACAGCTTTCGTGTTTGCAGCCCAGATGATCAACTTTCCCGTAGCCGGCGGCACCAGCGGCCACTTGTTGGGAGGAGCGCTGGCATCCGTCGTTTTGGGGAACCCTTGGGCGGCAACTTTGGCAATGAGCACGGTTTTTATAATTCAGAGCGTCTTGTTTGCCGACGGGGGCATCACCGCCCTGGGAGCCAATATTTTTAACATGGGGCTAGTGGGTATTTGGGTGGGCTGGTGGCTGTTGCAGCCATTGCAGCAACTCTTGGGAGGTTCCAGAAATCGTTTGCCCCTAGCCGCGGGCATCGCCGCCGGCCTCAGCGTCGTGGCTGCTTCGATTAGTGTGGCGATCCAATTGGCAATTTCTGGTACAGTAGGGCTCAATATCGCATTGCCAGCAATGGTAGGCGTACATATTTTAATTGGGATTGGCGAAGGGGTAATTACAGGCGGCGTGTTAACTTATCTCGTCAAAGTACGGCCGGATTTACTGCCGGGACAACAGCCACAATTGCAGAAATGGGTAGTGCCAGTAATCGGAGTTTTATTAATTTCCGGGGTGCTTTCACTGTTCGCTTCAAGTTGGCCTGACGGGTTAGAAGCGGTAGCCGAAAAATACGGCTTTAAAGATAAAGAAGCTGTGGCGATCGAAAATCCCACTCCTTTAGCAGATTACACAGTTAAAGGATTAGAAGAACAGCCTATTGGTACTAGCATTGCTGGACTTTTAGGGTCTGCCTTCAGCTTCGGCGCGGCTTTTGGAATTGCTCAGTTGGTGGTAAAACCTAAAGATGTCTAAACTCTCCATACCTTTTCGATTGCGAGTGTCTCTCACAATTGTGATTGGCATGGGTTTTCTGAAGACAGGCGCTTGGCTGTGGCTGGGAATTTATGGGGCGATCGCACTTTTTTGGTCGTTTTGGCTCAGGGCTCCGGTGCGAACCCTAGCGCAACTGTTGGGAGCAGAATTGATTTTTCTCTCCTTATTAGTGCTGCCCCAAGGTTGGGAACGTGCCAGTTTTTTGTTGCTGCGTTCCCTAATTTGCCTGCTAATTATGAACAGCTTCCTGCTAACTTTGCCACCCCACAGTTTCGGAATCGCCCTCAAAGGATTACCCCTACCAGCAGGTTTGCAAGAGATTGTACTTTTAACAGGACAATACTTAGAAATCCTGCTGTCCGAAGTCAACCGCATGAAAATATCAGCCCAACTCCGGGGCTTGTCCGGTACCGGAGGATGGCTGCGCTACGCCAGTGCTTCCATGATCGGAGCGCTTTATTTGCGAAGTCTCGATCGGGCAGAAAGAGTACACGCAGCCATGCTAATTCGCGGGTATCAAGGAGCTTTACCTGCTGACTCAAAATCAACACCAAAAGAGCGACTCTGGCTGACATTAGCAATTTTCATAGCAGCCGGATTAACAACAGCTTCTTACGGTAATTGGGAATGGGTAATTGGGAATGGGTAATTAACTGGTTCCCAAGCTCTGCCGGGGAACCGATGTCCAGAGGCTCTGCCTCGCTTCTTGCGGAGGAAAATTGGAGGCAGAGCCTCCCGATCTGCGTTCCCAGGCAGAGCCTGTGAACGAGTAGAATTGGTAATTGATTAATTCATGCCTCTACCTTTTGCCTTATCCCTTCCCCTCTCTGCGCCCTCTGCGTTCTCTGCGGTTAAATACTCTTTTAACTGGTTCCCAGGCTCTGCCTGGGAATCCATATCCAGAGGCTCTGCCTCGCCTCTTGCGGAGGAAAATTGGAGGCAGAGCCTCCCGATCTGCGTTCCCAGGCAGAGCCTGTGAACGAGTAGAATTGGTA
>NZ_JAUBTL010000064.1:0-15699 GCF_036702475.1 Microcoleus sp. D2_18a_B4 | reverse complement strand
ATTGATTAATTCATTCCTCTACCTTTTGCCTTCTCCCTTCCCCTCTCTGCGCCCTCTGCGCTCTCTGCGGTTAAACACTCTTAATCCTAAAATAGAGGAAAATAAAACTTGAGTAGACTAAAATCCGTGCCAACAATCGAAGTAGAAAACTTAGTATTTGGCTATCCAGATCAAAAGCCAGTATTGCGGGGAATTTCTTTTAGTTTGCAACCGGGAGAAAGAGTTGCTCTACTCGGCCTGACAGGTGCTGGTAAAAGCACTTTGCTCGAAAACTTGATCGGATTAAAAATGCCTCAAGCGGGCGAGATTAGAGTGCAGGGAAAAAAGTTGGAAGAGGCGACGTTATCGCAGGCGCGCAGGCAGATTGGATTTTGCTTTCAAGATGCTAACGATCAGCTATTTATGCCGACTATTTTAGAGGATGTCATGTTCGGGCCGCGCAATTACGGAGTGCCGCCGGGAGTGGCGCGCGATCGAGCTTTATCACTATTAGACGAATTTGGTTTAGTAGAATTTGCCAACCGTTCGGCCCACGAACTTTCAGGAGGTCAAAGAAGGTTAGCAGCCTTGGCAGCAATTTTAGCATTAGAGCCGGCAATTTTAATCTTAGATGAGCCGACCAACGGACTAGATCCCTCGTGGCGGCGTCACTTGGCTAAGGTTTTGTCCCAATTGCCGATCGAGGTAATTTTGATCGCTTCTCATAATTTGAATTGGATCGGGAAAACGACTCAAAGGGCGTTAGTTTTGGCGGATGGTGAGATTAAAATTGACAGAAAAACCCACGATTTGCTGGCAGATACATCCACTCTCGAATATTACAATTTGCCCCCAGATTGGTAAGTAGCCATTGGTCATTAGTCATTACATAAAGCAGTGATAACTAACCACAAGCGATGGTAACGATTGGGTGGAATTCCAGGCAATATATATCTGTAATTAAAGCTCGAATTGGCGGACGGCTTCATTGTAGAGATGAATAGCTAAATCGCAAATAATTTGTTCATTTTGAAAATCACTTCCTAACTTCTGTTTCGCCGTTTGAACACACATTTTCATCAACTCGGAAGAACTTTCGATGTGAAGTGCGATCGCCCTTTGCTTTTCTTCAAACCCAACCTCGATTTCCGCCAGCCTTTTGACCGATTGACAATTCGCAGATTGCTCTAAATTTGCCGCCATTCTTTCCTGCTTTCTCCTTTGCACTTCCTCGGAAAAACCCGCAGCAATGAGCCCCGCAGGTAACGCAAAAATTCCGATTCCCAAAAATGCTAATATTGCTCCTAACAATTTTCCTAAAGGAGTGATTGGATAAATATCACCGTAACCGACAGTAGTTAAGGTCACAACTCCCCACCACATTGCATCGGGGATGCTGGCAAAAGTTTCGGGATGCGCCTCATTTTCAACAAAATACATGACGCTAGAGGCAAATATTAACAGAATAAAAACTGCAAACGCAGTGGCAATTAACTCCTCTTTTTTATCGTACAATACTGCTCCCAGAGTTCGGAGTGACTCAGAATAACGGCTCATTTTTAGCAAGCGCAACAAGCGCAAAACCCGAATTAAATTAACAAAGTTAAAACTAGGAAATAACAGCAAGAAGTAAAAAGGTAAGATGGAAATTAAATCTATCAAACTTAGCGGTGTCAGAGCATATCTCAATCTTCCCCAAAGCGGGTGGCTGTATCTGCGATCGACTGTAGACACCCATAGCCTCAAAATATATTCTATTGTAAATACTAAGGAGGAAACAATTTCGATATTTGCCAAAAGCGATGTGTGTTCGGGCGACAATGTGGGCGAAGTAGAAGCAATAAAAGCTGCGACGTTGATCAGACTTAAACAAGTTATGAAAACATCATCTGCTAAACTGTATAAATTGCTTGAGTCTGAGGTTTCTAAAATTTCATAAATTATAGTTTTGATTTGTTTACGCATCTGAGTTTCTCCTAAAAATTTAGCAATTAACGCTCGCGCTTTACTACAGTCTAAGCAATTAGATTCAAAAAATTAAGCAGGAGTTGCCCTCAAGCTCAAAAAATGGTTTCTTGAGAGAGGCTCTTGTTACGAAATTCAATATTTCTCATGGAAAGTGGGTTGTTTGGGCAGGGGCAACGGCGTTCTAGTAAAATTTAGAGTTGATCGGGAAAGAATTTCCCACTATTACTGGGTTTGCAGGCAAAAATCATGAAGGTAGCCGTATTCAGCACCAAATCCTACGATCGCACATTTCTGGAAGCAGCGAATGTCGGCGGCAAACACGATTTAGTTTTTTTTGAACCGCGTCTGAACCTGGAAACCAGCGTTTTGGCTGCTGGATTTCCGGCAGTCTGCGCGTTCGTGAACGACTCCTTGGACGCGAAAACGCTGCTTAGCATTGCCGAAAAAGGCGTCCGCTTGCTGGCCCTGAGATCGGCCGGATTCAATCACGTCGATTTAGCAGCAGCCAAGGATTTAGATCTAACTCTCCTGCGAGTTCCTGCTTATTCTCCGTACGCAGTGGCCGAACACGCAGTCGCTCTAATTTTGTCCCTCAACCGCAAAATCCACCGGGCCTACAACCGCGTCCGCGAAGGCAATTTCGCCCTAGATGGCTTGTTGGGTTTTGACCTCCACGGCAAAACGGTGGGAATCGTCGGAACAGGCAGAATTGGCGCAATTACTGCCCAAATTCTGCACGGATTCGGGTGTCGCCTGCTGGGATACGATGTTTCCCAAAACCCAGATTGCCTCGCCCTAGGCATGGAATACGTCGCACTCCCGGAACTGTTCGCCACCTCTGATATTGTCAGCCTCCACTGTCCGCTGATACCGGAAACTTACCATTTAATCGGTGCAGAGGCGATCGAGCAAATGAAACCGGGAATGATGCTGATCAATACCAGCCGCGGTCAGTTGATTGACACTAAAGCTGTTACCAAAGCACTGAAATCTGGTATAATTGGCTACCTCGGCTTAGATGTTTACGAACAAGAGACGGATCTGTTTTTTGAGGATTTGTCAAATCAGGTCATTCAAGACGACGTTTTTCAGCGTTTGCTGACTTTCCCCAACGTCCTGATTACCGGACATCAAGCTTTCTTCACCGAGGAAGCTTTGAAAAATATCGCCGAAACCACGATCGGCAATATCACCGACTTTGAACAAGGACGCCCTTGCCCGAATCAAATCGACCTCGCTCAAGTGAAAAAATGAGTCAAAAGAGCGATTTGGCAACGAAGGCAATTGTTTAAAATCAAGTCATATCGTTATTTTTGCTTGCAATTTGTGAAACTCTGCCTTAGTCTCATCAATTAGTCCCTGCAGCGCGGATGCTGTGCTAATTGCCGGAGAATTATACTGGCAGCAATTCACAGCCTGCAATTTTACCTGACAACGGAGGAAGTATTCAATGACACAAGCTAACTTTTCGGACGAGACACAAACAGTCACTGAAATCGTCACAGTAGATCTGGTGGAGGACAAACCGGGGGTCATGACTACAGTGACAACCACAGAAACAACGGCCAGCCAGTTCCAAGATATTAAAGACCAAGTTATTACAATTTTGTCGGAACTTCCAGCCTATCTATCCAATTTTTTTGCTGACTACCAAAAGCCCCTCATAACTATTGGTTTAATTCTGGCAGGCGGTATTAGTATTAAGGTAATGCTGGGAGTTTTAGGTGCTCTTAATGATGTCCCTTTGGTAGCTCCAGTTTTTGAGTTGATTGGCATGGGATATACGGGTTGGTTTGTTTACCGCTATCTGCTCAAGGCTTCCGATCGCCAAGAGTTGTTAACGGAAATTGATTCTTTAAAAGAACAAGTTGTAGGTAAAGATTCTTAGAGGAAGTCATTAGTCATTAGTCATTGGTCATTAGTCATTAGTCATTAGTCCTTGGTCCTTGGTCATTAGTTAGTGGTTATTTGTTATTTGTAAGGCTATAGCCATAACCGATAACAACTAACCAGCAACCCATGCCCAATGCCCAATGCCCAATGCCCAATGCCCAATGCCCAATGCCCAATGCCCTGTTTGGCCAATGCCCAATGCCCAATGCCCAATGCCCAATGCCCAATGCCCAATCTTAATTTGGATGGCAAACTTGTTGTAAAGTGGCGGTAAAGTCGGGGTAGGAAATGGCAGCAGCTTCTGCTCGGTGAATGTTAGTAATACCTGTGGCGTTGAGGGCTGCGATCGCCAAACTCATCGCTATTCTGTGGTCGGTGTAGCTGTCAACATCCGCGCCGGTCAAAGGAGTTCCCCCGGTAATTTCTAAACCGTCGGGTAACTCGGAAATGTGGGCTCCCATGCGGTTAAGTTCGGCAGCAGTCACGGCCAGTCGATCGCTCTCTTTGACTCGCAACTCGGCCGCATCTCGAATTATTGTAGTACCGGACGCAAAGATCGCCGCTACGGCCAAAATCGGGATTTCGTCAATCAGCCGGGGAATTAAGTCGCCCGCAATGGTGCATCCCCGCAATTGGCCGGAACTGCGAACCAAAATATCCGCTACCGGTTCCCCAGCCGCCTCTCGCTGATTTTGCAGTTCAATATCGGCGCCCATCATTTCCAAAGCTTCCAAAATGCCTGTACGAGTTGGGTTGACGCCGACATTTTCGACTACGAGCTCCGAACCCGGGACGATCGCCCCAGCAACTAGCCAAAATGCCGCCGAACTAATATCCCCCGGTACAATCACATTCTGCCCTTGCAGTTGTGTCGGCCCAGTGACTGTCACGCTGCAAGTTTCTGGATCGACGCTCAATTGGGCTCCAAACGCTCGCAGCATCCGCTCGCTGTGATCCCGCGACAGAGCGGGTTCTGTGACTGTAGTTTCTCCGCTGGCCATCAAACCGGCGAGCAAAATGCAAGATTTAACTTGAGCCGAGGCGATCGGAGAATGGTAGTGAATCGATTTTAACTGCTGTCCGAGTATCCCTAAAGGAGCTAAAGAATTACTTTTTCGGCCCCAAATTTGCGCTCCCATTTGTTGCAGCGGTTTAATGACGCGCGACATGGGGCGCGATCGCAAAGAACTGTCACCCGTTACCGCAAAAAAACGCCCCGGATGAGAGGCTAAAATTCCCAACATCAGCCGCATCGTCGTGCCGGAATTACCCGCATCCAAGACTTCCACAGGCTCCTCTAACTCGCCAATTCCGACGCCCCGGACTGTCACCCGTTCCGCGTTGAGTTCAGAAACTTTGGCTCCCAGGAGCGAGAAACATTTAGCCGTGCTGCGGGGGTCTTCTCCTAGGAGTAGTCCCTCAATAGTAGTTTCACCTTGGGCGATCGCACCCAACATCAAAGCTCGGTGAGAAATCGACTTATCGCCGGGAACTCGAATCCTCCCCACCAGCGACAAGCCCGAGGCCGGTTTTTGAATGCTTAAAGTTTGAGTTTTGTCAAGAAGCGTAGTAGTTATAATGTCAGCTTGCATTGAGATAAACTAGGATTAGATGGCGTTAGCTATCCTACCTTTTTCTCAGTCCTAAGTTAGTCGTCTTTTGTACGGCGTGCGGGTTTTTTCCCAATGTGTCCGGTTAACTTAAAGGCTGATTAAACTCGCCCGGAGACTCCGCTGTCAGTTCTCGATGACACGGGAGTGCGGACGCAACGGCACGGATTTCACATTAATTTCACAAATATTATCCGTGTATCTGCTTAGATTTCATCTCCTGCTCTCAGTTATCGACCCGATGATTGAAGTTTGACTGAACAATTTTAGATTTTCGATTGCGAGTTTTAGATTTTTCATTTTGTTAAGCAAAAGCTCCGGAATTTGGAACCCAGCCCATCTAAAATCTAAAGTCTCAAATCTCAAATCTCAAACCGCCCGATCCACCACAACTCCTAAACTTTTATTTATGCTGACCCATCACCGCAAGCCTGTAAGTTTATCGCTGGTATCCACAGATTTACCTTTGTGGTCAGTCGTTGAAACCGCTGCTACGGTTTATCAAAAAGACCAGGAGCGCTTTCACTTGTTGTTGCACGAACCAGCAATAATCGATCGCGAATTTTCCGAGGGTTCCAACGAATCTGCCGAGCAAGTTACAATCTTACCCCCAACTACAAAACCCCGGTTGCTCTGGCTAGAAGTTTCGCCCTATCGAGTCATTATGACGATGCAAGGAAACGGCAAATACAGTTACCGCCACTGCTGGGAACGAGGAATGTACGGCCTGAGCCGTTATTGGCTTCAGGGTGAATCCTTGGCGACTCCCGAACAGTTGCGACTCCGCAACTTCACTCGCAACTTGACGCTGACAGGAAAGCCGGAACCGGATCACTTGCAGTTAGAATACGAGTTGTGGTCAGAGAAAGTGCAACTCGGTCGCTATATTTTGAATCTAGAAATTCATCACTAAATTGGGTAATGGGGAATTAGTAGATGCTATAGCCTTTCTCAGGTAAATTAGGTGTTCCTGGGCATCGGGCATCGGGCATCGGGCATCGGGCATCGGGCATCGGCGCTTCCTTTTCTTTCTCCGAATTCTATAGCGCGTACCTCACTTCCTTGAATACCGCTATAGATGAAGGGGATGCCTTCCTCAAACTCAAAACTCACGCATTCAAAACTCAAAACTCTTAGCCTTTAGCGATCGCCCTTACAATAATTAATCAGTTTGCTAGTCAAAGCGTCTTGATTTGCGGCTGCTTGATTCGCCTGTTGGCCGGCTCTAATAATATCTGCTTGAGCTGTTTCGATTTGCTCTCGACCTTCTATACTTGTAGAAGCGAGATTGCCAGCCTGAAGACTTTTGCTTATGTCGCCTAGTGCTTGACTAATTTCCTGGAAGGATTTAACCGATGGCTTTTGAATTTCTTTGAGGGTTGAATCTGTTATTCGCAGATCCTCAAGTTCATTCGCTATCAGGTTCAAATTTTTAGCTAAGTTGTCGGTAGTTGCAGCATCGTTGCTGTCTTTATCAACATCAATGAGAGCGTTGCCTTTGTTGACAATTTCAGTAAATTTAGTACACTGGACAGTTCGACTCTCGCTGCAACTAACCGTCAGCGTACAGCAAGCAACAACTATCAGCAGGATGGCAATCTGTTTGCGAAAAAAGTACATGAACCCTCGGTTGCAAAAAAAGTAGATTCTGGGATTTTATAGTAGAGTGCGTCACTCGATTTTCGATTTTCGATTTTCGATTTTCGATTTACTTGCGACATTGAATCAAAGGAGCTGGAACTTTGGTCTAAAATTAGGGATTGTCCACAAGGCGAGTGTACGCGGCACAGTATCCGTTTTTGGGTGTGTCAGCGGGTAGCTCGATATATCGACTGTCGAAAAACTTTCGCGGCCTTCAGACACGCTCTACTAAGCTAAACTACGTACCTGTTTAGGAACTATGGTCAAAAACAGCAATAACCTAAAGAAGGGAAGCATTTGGGGATATCTTACCCTGCTTTTGCCTATTTCCTTGACGGCGGTTGCCAGTTTCGAGTCGGGAAGGATGTTTTGGGCGATCGCCACCACAGCGGGCATTGCTTGGGCTTACAAGCTCTACCAGCAGCAACAAAAACACAAACTCGCTCATTTAGACTCGGTTTTCTATAAGTTGATCAAGGAAAATCAAGGGCGAGTTACGGCTTTGGATTTGGCGATGAATGCGAAACTCCCCGGAGAAAAGGTTCAAGAGTATCTCGACGAACGAGCCTCTGAGTTTGCCGCAGATTTTGAGGTGACGGAACAAGGCGGAATTTTGTATTATTTTCAAATAGCTCCAACTGTCAATCAAAGCGAAACAGCTAATGCGGCAATAGCTGTTCAAGAGCCTCCCACAAATCGGGAAAAAACACAAGAGAAAAAACCAAATTTATTCCCCATTGCTCAAACCAAGACTCCTCAAAAGCCCAAAATCTCTTTTACCCAGACGGAACTCTCTCGCAGGTTCAAAGTTCACGCAAGTACGATCGGCAAGTGGAAACTTAAGCCGGAGTTTGCTCAGTGGAGCCGCGAAAAAGACCCGGAGGATCTCGCCTGGGAATATTCTACAGAAAACAAGCGATTTTATCCCAAAGATTGAGTTCCTTCGGTATTTACCAAAATATCTCAAGAAACCCGGTTTCTACGACGCTCTGCGGTTGCTAACGAAGAATTTGGCAAGAAACCGGGTTTCTGAGAGTTGAGCGCGTCCAGGACTGATTTTACTGCGATTGACCGCTCGATCTCTTTAGGTTATTTTAAGTAAGATCGTCTTTTGCTGAGTTTGCCAAGTAAAAATCGGTAAGTTCGATCGTCCTATCTGTGACTTTTTTCTCCTATGTCCAAAACAACCTTGCGAGTAGTCGCCCGCCTCGCTGCCTTTCCCGACAAAGTAGCAGAACTTAAATCTCTGCTGCTGAGCATTATGGAACCCACTCGCAAAGAAAAAGGCTGCATCAAATACGAACTCCTGCAAAATCAAGCCGATCCCACAGATTTTACGTTTGTTGAAGAGTGGGAAAGTGCAGCTTTGCTCGAACTACATCTCGCTTCAACTCACATTCAAGACGCCGTGCAGAAATTAGACGGTTTGGCCGTTGGGCCTCCAGATATCCGCCGCTATGAATTGCTAGCTTAATCGGGTTTTTATAGCAATTTGATTAAGGTTTTTGAATGAGCTTCGATTCCCCCAAAGTTTGCGGGGCAGCA
Source organism: Microcoleus sp. D2_18a_B4 (assembly GCF_036702475.1). NCBI lineage: Bacteria > Bacillati > Cyanobacteriota > Cyanophyceae > Oscillatoriales > Microcoleaceae > Microcoleus > Microcoleus sp. D2_18a_B4. Next base: position 7,063 of record NZ_JAUBTL010000064.1, on the reverse strand, counting down.
CGCGGCGCACCCTACATATATAGGTTCTGCATAAGTCCAATTCTACTCACATCTTGCACTATTCTCGCTGAACAGGCAAGATGCCTGTTCCACACAGAGTAGATTTTCTTGTGGAACAGGCATCTTGCCTGTTCAAAAAAGGATTTAGGTTCTGCATAAGTCCAATTCTACTCACATCTTGCACTATTCTCGCTGAACAGGCAAGATGCCTGTTCCCCAAAGAGTAGATTTTTTTGTGGAACAGGCATCTTGCCTGTTCAAAAAAGGATTATTGACAATGGTGCAAGATATTAAATTTTACTAACTTCGGAAAAATTTATGACATTAGCAACAATAAAACAGTTATTTATTTATCCAATTAAAGGGCTAACGCCACAAGAAATGTCGGAGTTTGCTTTAACAGCAGGACATGGAATTAAGGGCGATCGAGCTTTTGCCTTAATGTTTGCAGATAATCTTGAAGCTGCAAACATTAAGGCAGACAAAGTGCCTTGGATGAGCAAAAAAAATTTTGCTGTCCAAAACGATTGGCCTTTGTTAGCAGCTTTGGAATGTGATTATCAACCGGAAACGGCCGTTTTAACAGTCAAGCGTGAAGGAGTTGCAGTGTTATCCGCCGAAACGAACACAGCAGCGGGGCGCGATCGCATCGGCAGTTTTTTCACAGAATATTTGGCAGCAATTGAACCAACAAAAGAAGCGAGACACCCGCAGTTTGCACCTTTGCAATTAGTCGGCGACACCAGCGGCGAAACTCGTTATCCCGATCGAGAACCCGTACACATTTCTTTACTCAGTCAAGCCACATTAGACGAATTAACAGAAATCGCTGTTCAAAACATTGACGTGGGCCGATTTCGCCCGAACATTGTGCTAGACGGCATGGCCGCTTGGTCTGAATTTGAGTTGATCGGAAAACAGTTTCAATTAGGGACGGCGCTCATAGAAGTTACAGCACGAATCGGTCGCTGTGTCAATATAGAAGTGAATCCAGAAACAGGCGATAGAGATATTTCCCTACTCAGTTTACTCCAAAAGGAATTCGGTCACGCACAAACTGGAGTTTTAGCCAAAATTATCAACAGCGGCACCGTTAAAATCGGCGATGTTTTGCATCCCTAGAATAATTAGTTGATGCGTTGTTATATATCCGAAGCCTTTAGAGGCCTGCCCGATTCCACAATCCGAACCAACAGCAGACAATATTAACACAAAACCCGCAGCAACCCAGCGACTCATCCTGCTTCCGGCACTCTCACCTTATTACCAATCAAATTCAGAAAACTCGCTCCAAAATGTTGAATTTCCAAAAAATTAGCATAAGCAGGAGTTGACTTGTAAACTCTAAAAGTCCGCATAATTCCTAAAGTCGCCGCGCTTTCCAGCGGGCCGATAAAGCTAGTATCCCTATCCAAAAAATGAGACTGCTTAGCCCAGTGTGCCATCTGTTCCGCATTCAAAAAGTAGCAGCCGGAATGAGGATTCAACGCCCGCTCAAAAGCGATTGTTTGTTCCATAATCTTTCCCTTTAACTGCCGCTGCTCCTCTACATTTTGAAACGCAGAAGTCGCTGAGTCTGCTAAATCACCATCAACATATGCTTTAAAAACCGCGCCTTTAGGCGCTATTTCATAGCGATTAGGTTGCAGCAAATTCCCATTTCCTCCGTGATGCGTAAACCACTTTAATTTACTAAAAAACCACGGATCATGCAGAACTAAATCATCTTCCAAATAACAAAAATAATCGTATTTGTTAAGACACGCTCGCAAAACTGCTTGACACTCAAACCCCAACAGCAGCGGCTCGCATTTGGTAGCGTGGTGCATAAAACATCTGGGCTGCACTGGCAGTTGAGGCAACAGATGATAACCTTGAGTAGTGCAAACAACAATGTCAATTTCGTGCTGTTGAGATTGATTGGCTGGGATAGTTGCACATTCGCTAATGTCAATCATGGACTGAGATTTGCCGTACAAAGCTTGCAGCGATGTCACGCAAGCGGTTAAAGCATTTAATCGTGGTTGCGGATCATTTCGCTGGGAAGCGTGTTTCCCGTCGCCGCTGGGATTGTAAAAGTGAGCAATAGTGAATAGAATTCGCATTGGTGTGGAGTAACAATTAGAAATTAAACAATAAAACAGAACGATCGCACAATAACCCTATAAATCTTACCGCACTTAGTCACCAAATAACTCCGGCAGGCGATCGCGCAACTCAGCATTTAAACGTGGCAACTCGTCGCGCATCTGTAAGTACCAATCTCGGCGCTGCCGGTAGTGCCCGCACAGTAAGCGGTTGTCCCGCACCCATTCGTAAGCATTCGCGGCTATTTTCCGGCGCCGAGAAGTGTCAGAAATCAGCGAATTTAGTTTGGTTTCAAACTCTTTTTCATATCTATAAATCAATCCTGTTTCACCTTCGACAATTGAATGTTCGTACACAGTGGGACTTGCCAGCACCGCTACTCCCCGCGCTGCACATTCAATAAATTTTAAGTCGGATTTCATTTCGTTAACCGGGTTGGAAACGAGTGGCAGCAAAGCTATATCACAACTGTACATAATTTCTTGATACCGTTCGTAACTGCAAAAGGGTTCAAATTCTTTTGGCTGTATTTTTAATGATTCAAAAAATCGGCGGTCGTGGATTACTTTAACTCGAATCCGGTGCTTGTGTGCGAGTAAAACTCGATTGAGTGCTGCCATAATCGGCTGCCAATCTTTTTCGCGGTTGAGCGCACCAAAAAAGATGGTGACTGTATCTTCTGTCGGATAAATTCGCGGCGGAGGTAGATAAGCTAATTGATTGGGAAATACAGTAACATTAGGATTGTAAGACCGCAAAATTTTTGCTAGCGGTTCCGTAGAAGTTTGAACGCAGTGACAGCCGCGATAGCTGAGGTAATTATTGTCGGCGTATTCGCGGCGACGGATGGGATTATCGTCAATTTCAGCTACTATTAAATAGCCTTGTTTAAGCAGTTCTTTGAGTTGGGGAATATAGCCTGGATATTGCATGATTGTCCGCTGCCAGATGAAGACTTTTTCTTCTCCCAGCAGCGGCGGAATTAACTCTGCTGTTTTCACGCCGGATACGGTGCGGACACCGGGAATTGTAGCGCTAAATTTGTCCGGTTCCAAAACTCGCACGCGATCGCACCCTGTAGGAGCCATAATGATAGTCTGAATCAGCAGTCTGCGCGCAGGTACGGTGGATTTGGTCGATCGCACGATATAATATTCAGCACCGGTTTCCGTAGCAAAACTGCTCGATGTGAGCTCTAAAGCCTGTACCATTGGATGCAGCAATTGCTGAAACTGGACAAAATTTTCGGTTTTGTGTCCCTTCCCTTGAAATTCATAAACCTGCAATCCGGCTTGAGCAAATAGTGATTTAATACTTTCTAGGGTAAACCAGTGCTGCATCTTGTTGTCGGGATTCTCCCACTGTCCCCGCAACAGATTGACAATCCGCCGCCAGTATTGAACATTAGGGATTCTGGCGAGAATTTGCCCCTCTGGATTCAGCAACGCACTGTACTGCTTGAGCACTTCCCAAGGGTTTTTGAGATAGGGTAGCAAGTCGCCAAAAACCAAACAATCGACGGTTCCTGGGGCGATGTCGAGACTTTCGAGGGCAATTTCTTCAATATCGGCTACCGTCACCCAGTTTAGCCGATCGACTGCAATTTTAGCTTTTTCTCGATCGCATTCAATGCCAATATACTGACAATGGGGATTGATCAGTTTGTACTGTTCGCCCGTCGAACCCGTACCGCAACCAATTTCAACAATGACTTTAGCATCCGGCGGGAGCAGCTTCAAGAGGTCGTGGTTGACGCGATCGATCACTTTCTCTAAAATTCCTGATTAGTTTATCGTAAAATAAAACAGAGCCACCCATGCCGACAGACAACCAGCCGAAGGTTAGCATTGCGATGCCAGTATACAATGGCGATCGGCACATTTGTCAAGCACCAATTTTTCGGTTGCCAACTCTTTCTCTTCCCTCTCTTCTCTTCCTCTGCGTTCTCTGCGCCCTCTGCGGTTCATTTAATCTTATTCACCCATCCTACAAGGATTGCTATATCTTAGCAAATATTGAGCAAAATTATAATTTTTTCTCAACCCCTACCCTCATTGAGCGCGACTGAGGATCTCAATTAATTCGGCTTTTTCCCCAAAAATAAACCCAACAATTTGCTGAATACATTATAAACTATGAACCAAAATCTAGGAATGAACATCGCCGGCTACATCAGCGGCGAATTTGGCATAGGAGAAGGTGTCAGAGCCAACATCAGAGCCGCAGAAGCCGCCAACATTCCCTTCGTTATCAACAATTTTACCCGCAGTCCCCACCGCAAGAAAGACACCACCTATCAAAATTTTAGCCAAGATAATCCCCATCCCGTAAACTTAATTCAAGTCAACGCCGATGAAGTTGCAACCTTTATTAAACATACAGGTTCCAGCTATTTTAAAAACAAATACAATATCGGCTTTTGGGCCTGGGAACTTCCCGCATTTCCCCCTGAATGGCAGCCAGCCTTTAATCACTTTCACGAAATATGGACTTATAGTAACTATTGCGCCGAGGCAATTTCCGCAGTCTCGCCAATTCCCGTTATCAAAATCATGCCCAGTATTGCTCTTCCCGCACCTTCCCTGAAAAGAGAAGCACTGAATTTACCTAAAGATAAATTTATTTTCTTGTTTGCCTTCGACTTTTCTAGCCGCATTGAGCGCAAAAATACTTTAGCAACAATTCAAGCCTTTAAACAAGCTTTTGGGCAAGATAACAGCGTATTATTGGTCATCAAATCTTCTAATTCCAACAAATTTTCAGCGGCGCAAGCATCCTTAAACTCAGCCATAGCAAATAATTCAAATATCAAACATCTAGACGGCTATTTGTCTAAACATAAAATTAACGGCTTGCTCTATAATTGCGACTGTTATGTATCCCTGCACCGCGGCGAAGGATTTGGCTTAACAATGGCTGAAGCCATGTTTTATGGCAAACCCGTAATTGCCACGGGCTATTCATCAAATACAGAATTTATGAATGTCGGCAACAGCTATTTAGTCAAGTATAAGTTAATCCCAATTGAGAAAGATTGCGGGCCTTACAAAAAAGGCAATGTTTGGGCCGAAGCGGATGTGGAACACGCTGCTGATTTAATGCGGTACGTCTTTAACAATTACCGGGAAGCTCAACAAATAGGAGCGATAGCTGCTGAGGAAATTAAGACTTTACTCAACCCGCAAGTTACAGGGAATAAAATTAGAAAACGTCTCGAATATATGGCCGAGATTACCGATAACTTTCAAAGCATACCTCTTTCAGGAACAGCAAAAGCGAACTCTGCCAAAATTAGGGCTAACTTGCCACCATCACAGCAACAAAGTCCATCAAAAGCAGAACTGCAAAACGAGCAGCCGAAGGTTAGCATCTGCATTCCGACATACAACGGAGAAGCATTTATTGGGGAAGCAATTCAAAGTGCTTTGGCTCAAACATACCCTAACATAGAACTGATTATATCCGACGATGGCTCCACAGACCGCACAATTGCGATCGCCCAATCATTCCAATCACAAACCTCAGTCGATTTCCGGATCATACTGCACCGCAACTACGGCTTATCACAAAACTGGAATTTTTGCCTATCCCAAGCAACAGGTCAATACATTAAATTTCTGTTTCAAGACGACTTGCTCGCACCAGAATGTATTGAAAAAATGGTCGCACTCGCCCAACAAAATCCCGAAATAGGTATGGTTTTCTCCCCGCGAGGCATCACCATAGCTGAAGATGAATCTAACCCGATTTTGCGGATAGCTTCCCAATCAATTAAAGATTTGCATAAAAGTTGGTCTAATTTAAAATCTGTTCAGCCCGGAAAAGAATTACTGGCAGATACTAAGTGCTTGAGCAACCCCATCAACAAAATTGGCGAACCGAGTACCGTCTTAATTGCCGCGCGAGTCTTTGAAGAAATAGGATTATTTGATTCGGGATTATCTCAGTATGTAGACTTAGATATGTGGTGGCGAATCATGGGGAACTATCACATCGGATTTGTAGACGAAAAACTGTCCTCACTGCGGATTCATCCCGAACAACAAACTTGGAAAAACTTCGCGGCTGGGGAAAATCATAAGGATGTAGTAAGATTTTACAAAAAACTACTCAATAGTCCTGATTACAGTTTCCTGAATCAACAAATCAAACAGCAAATCCGCCAAAAGCTGGCATTGAGAACCCAGCCGAGTTTATCGGAATTGTCAGCAATGCTTGATCAATACAAGAAATTCCCCTCAAAACAGCCTCTTCTCGCGCTGCGCCCCTACCGCCAACAGCTAGCTGAATATTGGCTGAATTTGCCAGCGGAAAAATTAGAAACTGCTTACTCGAAAGACATGGGGAAAGCTCATAAATTGCTACTACATAGCGGTCTCAAACATGAAACTTTAACTGACGAAGAACAAAGTTTTGTCCAGGAGTTATCCTCGAAACTTGCTGAAGGAGGGGAAATTGCCGAGAAGATGCAATATCTCCTCGCAGTGATGCTGTACAGCGACGCTTATCAGTTGCCGCTTGAGTATAACAATGCAGCGATTCCCCAGTGGTTTTTTGACGACTTTCTGAAATTCCTATTTCAGTCGCCGAATTATTTTCAAAGGAGATGTGGCATTGTCAAGAACGGGCAAGATGCCCGTTCCACAAGAGATGAATTTTCTGGTGGAACAGGCATCTTGCCTGTTAGTTCCACACAAGATGAATTATCTAGTGGAACAGGCATCTTGCCTGTTAGTTCCACAACAGATGAATTTTCTAGTGGAACAGGCATCTTGCCTGTTAGTTCCACAACAGATGAATTTTCTAGTGGAACAGGCATCTTGCCTGTTAGTTCCACAACAGATGAATTTTCTAGTGGAACAGGCATCTTGCCTGTTAGTTCCACAACAGATGAATTTTCTAGTGGAACAGGCATCTTGCCTGTTAGTTCCACAACAGATGAATTTTCTAGTGGAACAGGCATCTTGCCTGTTAG
>NZ_JAUBTL010000063.1:0-41749 GCF_036702475.1 Microcoleus sp. D2_18a_B4 | reverse complement strand
CAAACCATCTGCGGTTTTGTACAAACCTCTGTGGATGTGTTTGCCAATCGGCTAGCTGCATGAGTGATAGGTGTGGCCCGTAAATAAAGACCGCGTTGAAAGCGGTTGCTTGGGCAGTCCAAATCCTTCTGTTCAGTCAGCATATACTACTCCTGACTATCTTTGACGAGAAACTTAATGAAGTTTTACAATACCAATTTTTTATGAGGTTGCATAGAATCCGATCCCCCCTAGCCAAGAGGGCGGGCACGGGGAGTAGGGGTCGCACCGCCCCTACTAAGGGGGGGACAAGATTCTTCTCAAAGTCAACCCCTACTCCCCTTCTTAAGGGGGATTTAGGGGGATCGAGATATGTGCAACTTCACATTAAATTGGTATCAACAGTCAACAATCAACAGTCAACAATCATGGATATCGGTTCGTAGCGGCAACCTCACGGTAAAGGTTGCCCCTTGTCCCTCACCCGCACTTGTGGCACAAACTGTACCGCCGTGGAGTTCTACTAAATGACGGACGATCGACAATCCTAGCCCCAATCCTGAGTCTCTGCGAGAGTAGCTACTATCTGCCTGACGGAAGCGATCGAACACATAGGGGAGAAAATCAGGGTGAATGCCCTTACCAGTATCGCTAATTTGGATGTGAGCCATGCCATCAATGTAGTCTAATGCGATTTCAATTCTTCCTCCGGCTGGGGTGAATTTAATCGCGTTTGAAAGTAGATTCCACACCACTTGTTGTAAGCGACTGGGATCGCCCAAAATCTTTGGTTTTAAAGGACTTAGCCTGGATTCTATTTGAATATTTTTGGCTTCTGCGGCGAAACGAATTACCCCGATCGCATTTTCAACCAGTGGATTGATCTCAACTTCAGAAGCATTGAGCCGAAATTGGCCTGTGGTAATCCGCGAAACGTCTAAGATGTCATCGATGAGCTGGTTTTGTGCTTTGGCGGCGCGCTCGATCGTTTTTAGCGCCTCCAGGGTTTTAGCCTCGTCAAATTTTTTCACGCGCAGCAACTGTGCCCAGCCAATCATCGCATTCAGCGGCGTCCGCAGTTCGTGAGAAAGGACGGACAAAAACTCATCTTTGACGCGGTTGGCCTCCTCAGCAGCCGCACGAGCCGATTGTTCTTGAATCCGAAGGCTGCGTTCTCTCTCGTACTGTTTTTGATCCGTGATATCCTCGATCGCCAACAGGATCATCTGTGTATCGCCAAGCGGAGGCATTTTGCGGGCATTGAGCAGCATTATTTTATGCCCGATGTGTTCAAAGTTATGCTCGACCTCAAAATTTTGAAACTGGGGAGTGCCTGCCAGAATTTCTTTGAGGAGCGCTCGCAACTTGGGAATATTCCACTGTCCATTACCGAGATCGAACAATGATCGGTGCTCTGTTTCGCTCGCCATCACCTGAAACGTCTCGTAGAAAGAACGATTGGCGGTGAGCGCCCGCAGGTCGAGATCTAGCACTAGCAACGGTTCCCGCACGGTTTCCACGATCGTTTCGGCGTAATTTTTCGCTTCCATCAAATGCTGGGCGCTCACTTTTAGCTCGTTGATATCCACCAACATCAGCACCGCCCCATCAATCTTGTGGTCGAGCGTCCGGTAGGGTCGAATATGCAGATCGTACCAACGACCGTCTCGATCTTGAACCTCCTGAACTTTCAAATTGAGCGTGCGGATCACCCCTAAAATCCATTGCTCTAAGTCCGGTACTATCAACTTGTGAGTGATGTCGCTCAAAGACCGCCCGACATCGGCAGAAATCAAGTTGAAGATGCCTTCAATTGCGGGAGTAAACCGGCGGATTCGCAGGTCGTTTCCCAGCATCAGGATCGGAATATTGATGCTGGTCAGGAGATTCTCTAAATCGTTGCTCACCTCAGTCGATTCCAAATTGCGCCGCTGCAATTCGTCATTAATCGTGTTGAGTTCTTCATTGGTTGCCTGAATCTCTTCTTTCGCGGTTTCGAGTTCCTCATTCATGCTTTGCAACTCTTCGTTGCTCGACAAAATCTCTTCGTTGGCGGCTCTCAAATCTTGATTAGCGGCTTGATGTTCTTGGACGATCGCTCCGAGATGTTCTTTTGTAGTTTTCAGTTCCTGTAGCAGCCTTGCAATCTCCTCACTTTCACCCTGTGAATCATCAGAGTTGACTCTATCCTCGTCAGCAGCAGGCATTGCAGAGATCGGCGACTCCTCTTGAAACAACACTAAAAAATAGTCTTTTGCTACAGCGCCGGCTTGGAATGGAATCACATTAATTCCGACCTGCCGGAGGCGAGCGCCGTCTTTAAGTTGGAAGCCTGTCCGTGCGATCGGCTGCTTCTGATGTGAGGCTTCTTGAATTGCAGTACGCAGTTCCACGCGCAATCCTTCTTTTGCCATTTTCAGCAGGCTAAAGCTCGCTCTACCGGGAGCCGGTTCTAGGTAGGCATTCGTCTGTCCTCGAAATTGCAGAATCTCGCTGGCTGTGTTAATCACGACTCCGACAGGGGCATAGTGATTCAAAACAATGCGATCGGCCTCTTTTTCCATTTCGATTTCCTCCAATCTTTCCGCGTGCTGCCCTGGTGGGTTGGGTGGTGTCAGAGGGTAGTTGCTAGCATTTAAATCCATGCTAAGCCAATGCGTTACCAGTTTTTTAGTATAAATTTTATTCTTTTTATCGAATACCGCAAACAATAGTGAAAACTCTCCAACCGTTTCCGAAGTGCCTAACAGCAAAAAGCCTGCCGGCTGAAGCCCATAGTGGAACATTGGCAGCAGTTTTTTCTGCAACAGGGGTGTCAGATAGATCAGCACATTCCGACAGGTAATCAAATCCATCCGCGAAAAGGGCGGATCGGCGATCAGGTTTTGTCTCGCAAAGACGCAGAGTTCGCGCACGGGCTTAGCGATTTGGTATCCGCCCTCGACTGGGACAAAGAACCGATGTAGGCGTTCGGGTGAAATATCGGCGACTTGGGCATGGGTATAAAAGCCAGTGCGAGCGATCGCGATCGCATTTTCACTGATGTCTGTGGCATATATCTGAATCGGCAGGGTAGTAGATCGAGCTGCTAAAAACTCTAGCAAGCAGATCGCCATCGAGTAAGCTTCTTCACCCGTTGAACAGCCGGCAATCCAAATTCGGATCGGTTTTTTCGGCGATTTATCTTTGACGATTGCGGGAAAAACATTGCTGCTTAAGGCATCAAAGCTTTCTGGGTCGCGGAAAAAGCTGGTGACATGAATTAAGACATCGTGATACAGCGCCGTTACTTCTGCCGGGGTGTTTTGGAGATATTCGGCATAATGTTCGATCCGTTCCAGCTTGTAGAGCAACATCCGCCGATGTATCCGCCGCTTCAAGGTGGTTTGTTTGTAGTGAGTAAAGTCAACTCCTGCAGCCGCCCGCAGCAAACTGTAGATAATGGCGATCGCATCTTCACTTGCGATCGCATCTTGACTTGCGATCGCATCTTCACTTGCGATCGCATCTTCACTTGCGATCGCAAGTGAAGATGCGCTCATGTAGGGATGACGGCCGATCTCTGCTATTGTATATGCTATTTTTTGCGGTGGCAAGATAAAGTCTACCTGACCCGTAGCCACCGCAGTATTCGGCATACTGCTAACTTGTGCCGTATCTTCACATTGGGCAAAAGTAATACCGCCTGCGGCCTTAATCGCTTTTAACCCTTGGGCACCATCGCTGTCGCCCCCGGACAAAATGACGCCGATGGATTTGTTCCCCCGTTCTTCGGCGAGGGAAAACATAAAAATATCGACGGACATAAATACCCCCTTTCGTTTGCCGCGAGGCGTTAGCTTCAGCACTGATCGCTCGATGGTCATGCTGAAATTCGCGGGGATAACGTAGACCTGATTCGGTGCTATGAGCATCCCATCTGTCACCTCATGCACGGGCATCAGGGTCGATCGAGCCAGAATCAAACTCAACCCACTTCCCTGATTCGGCAACATATGCTGAATTATTACAAACGCCATGCCGGTATCGATCGGCAAATGGCTCAGTAATTGGATAAAGGCTTCCAATCCACCCGCCGATGCTCCTATGGCGACTACAGGAAATAAGTCGTTTTGATCGTTCTGCTGCTTTTGAGCAGTTTTGATAGCAGCTTGAAATTTAAATTTCTTGGAATACTTATTCTGACTCATTTTTTTTACCAGATACCTTCGGGGGCGCGTATTAGAGTTATATTGCATTTGTTTTTAATATATATATATATATATATATATCAGAATGAATAATGAGTCATCTACCTGCCGATATAATAATTTCTACCCGAACTCGGTCGGTGCGCTGCATCGATTTTAAAATTCTTATTTGGGAGTTCCCCCTTTCCTAGCCGGGACAAGATTGAAACGGGAAATCCCTTATAAATTATACTAATTGTACTGTTAAGAGCGGAGAATCAGTGAACTTTCCAGATTCTGCGATCGTAGCAATTCTATGAATGTTTGCGAGCGAGTGGAGTTCCCTAAATGCCCCAACTCCTCAATAAACTTCCAACCGGAATCTTTTGGGTTCTTCTCAAGCAGTGGGGCTAGCGAGAATATGCGGGGAAAGAAAATAGTACAATTAAGTATAAAAAAATCTCCTACAGAACCGCCATTAAGCTCGTTTTTAGGCAGGTTGTGGCGATTAAGAGCGGGATAGCTTCGCTTCACGCAAATTCGCTAGCGCCCCGTCGATGTAAACTATCTCTGGATTATTTTTTTAACTGCTTGAGTCATTTCCAGAGTATCGTTGATTAGCGGTTGCCAATATTGCTTGAACTCAGGAATTACTTCCTAAATTTCTTCGGGTGTTGAAGTTTGAGGATGTTAATTTGCAGACCTAATTTAATAACTGAATTTTTTAATTATTTTATTTTGCCAACATCCGGCACTTTTTGCTAAAATCTTAAATAAAATTAACAAAAATAAATTTTATTTGGATGAGGGAAATTAGGGAAATCCAAGCAGCGCTGCAAAGTTCGGATTCTCAAGAGGGGCTGCGGGGGGTAACGGCTGTGAGAAAGTGCGACTCTGCGGTGGCGCTAGCGAGGTTGCTGAGGAAAGTGAAGGATGGGGAGTTTATGGTGCGATCGTTCGTGGCGATGGGAGGGCGGCAGACTCAAACTGCGGACTCAATGGCGGCCCTGTTAAAAATGATGCAGTTCGCTCGCGATCGGAATGTGCGCGCAGAAGCGGCTAACTCTTTGTCAAGGTTCGGGGCAGGTTTGCGTTGCGATGACAATTTGCTCGTCCCCCACAGTATCATGGCTCGGTTGTGCGATCGGCTGCCGCTGTTTCATCAATGAATACGTGGTTTTTGATGTGTATAGTATCTAGCCAACGCCTTCATTCATAGCGCAATTTTTGTACAAGTTCTGTAGCTTGCTCAGTCGCTACTAAAGTTTTTTTTACGCCTTAATTTTAAGCGGTTAAGAGTGCGGGACAAACTTGTTCTACTTACCTCTATGCCTTGGCGCTCTTTTATTTCAAGAGTGAATCTCTGTTTTGCCACGCACTTAGTATCTTCTGTGGTAAGTCAATACAATATGCCGCCATGTCTAAATAATGTGCTTTTTTTACATCTTTAAAGTTTACCATCTTTGTGGCGGGTTTTATCTCAAAGTGCTGTAAGTCCAGTTATTTTTTTGTGACGATAGGCTATAAGCGATAGCATCTTTTGTTGCAAATGAAACAAATTATGCCAAAAAAACTTTTTTGGAAAATTCGCAGAATTATTGGGAAAAAGCACTGAGAGATAATTAGGGCGTAGTAGCTAAGTAAAATTAGCCCTCGCCTGTTTACACTAAGCAGGAAAAAACATGGCAATATTTCTGGGTACATCCTTAGAGGACACTCTCAATGGCGGGTTAGGCAACGACAGCCTTTTTGGGGCAGACGGCAATGACTCACTTATTGGTTCGGGCTCCAATAACACCTTAGATGGGGGTGCAGGAAATGATACTCTCGAGCCAGGCTTGGGCAACGATAGCTTGTTTGGCGGCGACGGGAATGACTCTATTTATGGCGGTTTTTATAGCTCCTCAAATAGCACCTTAGATGGGGGTGCTGGCGATGATACGATCGATGCCGAGTATGGGAATACCGGCCAGGTGCTACGAGGGGGAATCGGCAACGATTACTATCTAGCTCCACGGGGGAAAACGAGTCAGATTCAGGATACCGATGGCACAGATCGGCTGTTTGTTGGCAATTTCGATATCCAGGGCACAGATGTTTCTCTATCCTTGTCGCCTGGAAAGATTGGATTAACGCGACAAGGTACTAGCCTACTGATTGACATTAACGGAGATGGGATAGCAAAGCCTGCCGATGACTTGGTGATTTTAGACTTTTTCGGTGCATCGCCGACTGTCGCGGGTGCTGGCTTGATCGAAACCATCAACAACCTTTCTGGTACAGCAATCCTCGCTGCTAATCTCACTGAGGCTACGATAGCAGGCGGACTCAGTGTAACCACAGGTACTCCCGGCGATGATAACCTCATAGGCACTGCCGGTGATGAGAACCTCTCAGGCTTAGAAGGCAATGACAACATCTCAGGCTTAGAAGGCAACGACACCCTGGTTGGCGGTGCAGGAGATAACAACCTCAGTGGTGGTGGGGGGAATGACAGCCTCTTTGGTGGCGACGGCAATGACACGCTGGATGGCGGTGCCGACAACGACACCATCAAGGGCAATGCCGGTACTAACAGCCTCAGCGGGGGTGCAGGAAATGACGACATCCGTGGCGGCAGCAACAATAGCACCCTGGATGGAGGTGTGGGCGATGATATCTTGGATGGTGGTGGCCTCTTGTTAGGGGGAGATGGCAATGACTTGTTCTTTACCGGTGTAGGTAGTTCCAACAGCACTTTAGAAGGCGGTGCAGGTAACGATACGCTGAATTCCTACATCAGCAGTAATGGAGGCACTGATGTGCTGCGAGGCGGTGCAGGTAACGATTTATACAATTCCTCCAACAGCAAGTCGAGTCAGATTCAGGATACTGAGGGTATAGATAATGTGCAAATAGGTTTCGGCACCAGCACAAACCTTTCCCTGTCGCTGCTGGCGGCGGGAACTCAGGGGTTGGGGCGCCAAGGTACCAGTCTGGTAGTTGATATCAACAAAGACGGAATCGCCAACCCTGCGGATGACTTGGTGATTTTAGACTTTTTCGGTGCCTCCCCAACCCTCGCAGGTGCTGGCTTAATCGAAACCATCAACAACCTCTCTGGTAGCGACATTCTGGCTGCTAATTTACCAGACTCACCCACGGCGCCGACACCCACAGCGCCAACACCCACAGCGCCGACACCCACAGCGCCAACACCCACAGCGCCAACACCCACAGCGCCAACACCCACGGCGCCAACACCCACGGCGCCAACACCCACCGTGCCAACACCGGTTGCACTCCCACCGCTGCCACCCACACCGATACCCACACCGGTTACGACACCCACACCGGCTACAACACCTACACCCGTTTTCACTCCCTCGCCGGCTCAGACGATCGCACTTCCGATCGCACTCACAGTCACAAGCGCGCCCGCACCGACTGGCTCAGCGTCAGGGAATATCGGCAGCAACAGCAATGACGCGATTATTGCGATCGACGCTAACAGTCCCGTCTACGGCAACAAAGGCAACGACACCTTAATCGGCAATAGCGAAAACAACACATTTTTCGGAGGCAAAGGAGACGATGCCTTATTTGGCGACGACGGCAACGATCTCCTATTTGGCAACGACGGCAATGACACCGTGATTGGAGGCGACGGTAACGATATCGAGTTAGGAGGAAAAGGTGACGACGTTTTGTATGGCGGCGACGGTAACGATGCCATCAGCGGCGATCTAGGCAACAATACCTTAGCCGGCGACGCTGGTAACGACAACCTCTACGGCGGTAAAGATAATGATGCTTTGCTCGGCGGTACTGGCAACGATTTCCTCTATGCCAAAGAAGGCAACGACATTCTCAGTGGCGTTGACGGCACTGCTGCTAACCCAGGGCGAGGCGAAATCGATACGCTGATTGGCGCTGAAGGCAATGATACTTTCTTGCTGGGAGATGCCACCAAGTTCTATTACAACGATGGCAACGATACCGGCACTGGCGCAGGCGACTACGCTTTGATTGTCGGTTTTAACCCGACTGAAGATATCCTCCAACTTCAAGGTGCTCCTAGCACTTACCAGTTAGGTGCTTCACCCGAAGGATTGCCTGCTGGAACCGCTATCTTTAAGAAGACTTCGGGATCGGATGAATTGATTGCGATCGTCCAATCAGTTTCTTTCCTGGCTATTGACAGCACCTCTTTGCGCTTCGTCTAACGGCAAAGTTCGATTCCCCTCGATCGATCGGCGGTTGAAACCGCTTCTTGTCAAACAAAGTCCCTCTCGCTTGAGACTAAGAAATTTAAGTTAGATTAAGTCCTGCCTTTGGTGCAGGACTTTTTTGTCGGGTGGAGGGGCGATCGGCGGCCGCCCAAAATTGATTGTCAAAATGCTATACTAGACCTCTTGCAAAAATAATTAGGACGGGCAAGATGCCCATCCCACAAGATTTATTTTTTCTTGTGGGATGGGCATCTTGCCCGTCCCATCAATTGATGAAAAGGATTTTTGCAAGAGGTCTACTCAAAATCCGAAAATAGTTGTACAATGTTTTTCTAGTGGTTTTTTACCGATCGGCCTCCCAAGTCAAAGAAGGTGAAAACAGGTAAAAAACACTAAGTGCGGGCGTAATTCAGTGGTAGAATGTCAGCTTCCCATGCTGAACGTCGTGGGTTCGAGTCCCACCGTCCGCTTGCGAAAAAACTCTTTAAAACTCTTGAGGAATCAAGGGTTTTGGCGTTTCTAGGGCTGGATCTCTGTGGTTGCACAGGATGTTTTTGGAGACAAACACAGGGTTTTTGAGGGCTGTTTGGAGACAATTTGGAGACAATTTGGAGAGTATTTGGAGTGTCTCTAAATATGGCTTTGGTTAAGCGCCTAGCTCTGCCAATACGTCCAGCACAGTTTCCATATCCGCCAAATCAGCCCTCGACTTTTTGCGTGGTGCTTTTAACTCACATTCCGCACCTCTACGAGACGTATGGCTCATGGTAAAATTTCAAAAGCGACAGGACAACGTTAGCACTTTGGAGACAAATTCGAGACCACACGGGATACAAAAATCAGCTCGGAGGATGTAACCCTTTGCCAGTATCGGGTTCCATGAGTGATGCTTACCTCTTCCGCTGAACCTCGTGGGTTCGAGTCCCACCGCCCGCTTTGACTGAATTTTCATATAATTTAATTATGAAATTTAATTACTCTTATCCATTCAATCTATGGCTTATTTCTTAACCGCTGCTTTATATAAGTTCGTTGAATTACCTGATTTTGCTGAGCTGAAAGCACCGCTACTCGATCGTTGCAACAACAACAACGTCAAAGGCACTATCTTGCTGGCCCAAGAAGGTATTAATGGCACGATTGCCGGCTCGTCCGAGGGGGTACACGCAGTGCTGGCATTCTTGCGTAGTGACCCGCGTTTTGCGGATCTGGTACACAAGGAATCTTTCTCGGAAAAAGCACCTTTTTACCGTCTGAAAATACGCTTGAAGCGCGAAATAGTCACGATGGGGGTACCGGACATTAATCCCCGCCTCATGGCTGGCAAATATGTTAAGCCTGATGAGTGGAATAAGCTGCTTGACGATCCCGATGTTGTCGTGGTTGATGTGCGTAACGACTTCGAGGTATCTCTGGGTACTTTTGAAGGCGCTATTAATCCCAAAACAAAAAGCTTTTCTGAGTTACCTGAATGGGTGCGGCGGGAAACTGCTTTACGCAATAAACCCAAGGTGGCAATGTTTTGCACGGGTGGTATTCGCTGCGAGAAATCTACTGCTTTTTTGCGTACTCAAGGTTTTGAGGAAGTCTATCATCTCGAAGGCGGAATTTTAAAATATTTGGAAACGGTGCCGGAAGCAGAAAGTCGTTGGGAAGGTGAATGTTTTGTCTTTGATGAACGGGTTTCTGTTGGTCACGACTTAAAGCCGGGAAACTATGAACTTTGTCGCGGTTGTCGTCACCCGATTAGTCAGGAAGATAAGGCTTCTGAATTATTTGTACTTGGTGTGAGTTGTCCTCATTGTCATGACTCAAAAACTGAAACCAAAAAACAAGCCTTATCTGAACGTCAACGTCAGATTGAGCTTGCTAAGCGTCGCAACCAAGTACATATAGGCGCGCGCTACGATGGGAAGGAAAAAGTAGATGAGGCCTGCGACTAATATTATTATTCACTAAGCTGAAAGAAACCCGGTTTCTACGAAAAATCTTGTTTGGCGACGAGAAATATCGAAAGAAACCGCGTTTCTGGCCCGAAAAACCCGATCGTGCGATCGACTAATTATATCAATTCCGGCGCAGGCCGGAATGATCTCAAATCCGCGCTTCATCGTCGGGCGTCAAGTCTAATCCTGCGGTCAACAAATAATTCGCGCAATTTTCATTTCTTTGACCCACAGTCAACAGTCAACAATAATTCCGGTGCAACCGGAATTGATCTTATATGTCAGCAACATACCCGATTTTGTATTCCTTTCGCCGCTGTCCCTATGCTATGCGCGCGCGCTTGGCCTTGATGGTTAGCAATCGGGTGTGTGAGTTACGGGAAGTTGTTTTGCGAGACAAACCACCAGAGATGTTGGAGGTATCTCCCAAAGGTACAGTACCAATATTGATTGATGTTGACGGGCGTGTACTGGATCAAAGTATTGATATCATGTTGTGGGCATTGAGACAACACGATCCTGAAAAATGGTTAATGCCACAGCAAGGTTCTGTTACAGAAATGCTGGAACTAATTGCTCTATTTGATGATAGGTTTAAATATCATCTTGACCGTTATAAGTACCCCGATCGTTATCCCGGTGTTGATGCCCAAGTACATCGGTATGAAGGTTCTTTATTCCTGGAAAAACTCAACTCACAGTTAAGTGCCACTAAATATTTGTTTGGTAACAATGTAGCATTGGCTGATATGGCGATCGCACCTTTTGTTCGTCAATTCGCTCATACAGATCAAAGTTGGTTCAACCAACAGCCTTGGCCTGGGCTACAAGCTTGGTTAGCATGGTTCACAGAGTCGGAAATTTATAGCAGTGTTATGCAGAAATATCCGAAATGGGAATCCGGTAATCTAGGCGTTATTTTTCCTTCCTCGTAATTAGTTATTCAGGACTTACGGACTCAAGGGCGTTGAATCAAGGGTTTGAGATTGTTGCACTAGGTTTTCTAATGTTAGTTACCATGCCTTATATCTTGCACCATTCTCAATTAGCCTTTTAGGAACAGGCAAGATGCCTGTTCCACAAGAAAATTTATCTTTTGTGGAACGGGCATCTTGCCCGTTCTTGAGAATGGTGCAAGATGTGAGTTTTAACTCATAGGTTGCACCATTCTCAATTAGTCTTTTAGGAACAGGCAAGATGCCTGTTCCACAAAAAAAATTATCTTTTGTGGAACGGGCATCTTGCCCGTTCTTGAGAATGGTGCAAGATGTGAGTTACCATGCTAAACTTATTGTTTTCCGAATGCCAGATTTGCTGTCATTTGACTACAAAAGTGACTCAGGCAAAAATCGCATTTTGCTAAAAATTTTAACTGGAAAGGATTGATTGTAATCTAGTAAGTATTGTCAGGCTGAAATTATGATTGATGTTGGTTCGTTAGTTCGATCGCCCCGAAGCGATTTGGGAGTCGGAAAAGTTGTCGAGGTATCGCGTACCGAGGCGGTAGTTGAATATTTTTGCTCAGTTAAAAATCGCATCCGCAAAACCGTGCCCTTAAGTCTACTGCAAGAAGCTAGACTTCAGCGCCAAACCCGCTGCTACCTCTGGAGTACCACTCAGGAAAGATGGATAATTGGGCGAGTTTATGACTGGGATGAAGATAAATTAGAGTACGAAATTGACCTGCCCGACAGCCAAAGTTTGCAAGCTGTTGAAACCGAACTTTACGTTCGCTGCAATATCCCGATCGCCGATCCGATCGACATTTTAGCAGTCAAAGGCCAAGAAACGCCGTATTTTCACGATCGCCGATTGGCATTTGTTCAATCTGCGATCGAACAGCGGGCCGTCAGCCGCGGCATGACAGGTTTAATTTCTGCTAACATAGACCTCTATCCCCACCAAGTTGAAGTCGTCCGGCGCGTCCTAGAAGACCCAATCGTGCGCTATTTATTAGCCGACGAACCAGGCCTCGGAAAAACAGTAGAAGCCGGGACAATTCTCCGCCAATTCCTGCTAGATGAACCCAACGGACGCGCTGTGGTACTGGTTCCCAAATACTTGCTCGAACAGTGGCGGCAGGAGTTGGAAAATAAATTCTATTTGTCTCATTTTGCTGACAGAGTGCAGCTTGTTGCTGTTAGCGACATCAATCAAATTAGCCGCAACGCTAACCTAGATTTTCTGATTGTGGATGAAGCGCATGATGTGGCGGCAATGGCAAATTCGAGCGATCGTGCTCAGCAGCAGTCCTTTGAACTCTGTCAGAAATTAGCTCAGAAAAGCAAAAATGTATTGTTATTATCTGCAACGCCAGTTCTCGGCCAGGAGCAAGATTTTCTAACGATGCTGCACTTGCTAGATCCAACAACTTACCGTCTTGATGACCTGGAAAGCTTCAAAGAACAGGTGCAAAACCGTCAAGAAATCGGTCGCGCTTTGCTAGATTTCCGAGAAAATTCCCAGCCGGCTGTCTTGCAAACAAAACTTGCTCAACTTCGCACTATTTTTGCAAAAGATGATTATTTAATCGGATTAGCAACAGAGTTAGAAAGTTGTTTGAAAACTAAAGAAACCGCAAAACAGGCTCGCCTTGTCCGAACTATTCGCACTCACGTTAGCGATACCTACCGCCTGCATCGTCGCATCCTTCGCAACCGCCGGGATGCGGTTGAAGATGTGATTTTCGACCGAGATGCTGTCCCCAAAGCCGAGTATGATCTGAATGATGAACAGTGGTCGGAAATTCAAGCCGTACTCGATAAATGGCGCACAGTCGCTCCCAAGTCGAGCGAATATCAGAGAATTTTTCTGCTGTTTTTCCGCGCTTCTGGTACTTGGCTGAGTGTTTTAGAACGGGTTGTCAAAGCTCGTTTGCAGAAAAAATCGACTCCAGAACTCGATCGCGAATTTGGACCAAATGACACGGCGATTTTGACCAAAACTGCGCTGTTTCCCGAAGAAAGGGAAATGCTGGAAACCTTGCTCAATACCCTGGAAAAGCCCCAGGAAGGACTCGATCGACTGAGTTTGTTACGAATCGCGGTTCTCCGATTTCTGGCAGTTGCTTTGAAGGTTCCGCGCGAGTATCACAGCAAACCTCGCGATTTGCTGTCGAGAATTCAACAGCAAATTAAACGACCGATTCCGGGCGAGCGTTTCCCGAAAATTGTAATATTTACCAGTTTTACTGCAACTTGTCAAGAGATTGCGGAAAATTTAGCTAAAATCTTTGGTAAAAATGCGATCGCCAGCCATGACACGAGCAAATCGGCTGATGATGTTGAGGCGAATGTCAAGCGGTTTAAGACACACCCGCATTGTTTTATCTTAGTGTGCGATCGATCAGCGGAAGCAGGGCTAAATCTGCAATTGACAGATTGGTTAGTTCACTTCGATTTACCCTGGTTTCCCAACCAGTTAGAACAAAGACTCGGCAGAGTCGATCGCATTGGCAGCAAAATGGGAGTGCAATTTTGTTTGTTTGCAGGCCCGGATTTGCCGGAGAGTCCCCATGAAGCTTGGTTTCAAGTTTTAAAAGATGGGTTTGATATTTTCAACAAATCTATTGCCAGCCTTCAGTTTTATGCTGAGGAAAAACTTCTCAAACTTGAAGAAAAGTTGTTTGCTGAGGGAGGCAAGGGCTTATCCAGCGAAATTGAAGCGATTAAAACTGAAATCGAACAAGAGAAAATCAAAATTGACGAACAGTACGTTCTCGATGAAATTGATACTCTTGATGACAGTGCATCTCAGTATTTTGAATCTCTCGACAACTGCGATGCTAAGCATAAAGAAATGCAGCGGGCTACTGAAGGTTGGTTGTGTCAAGCTCTCCACTTCAAACAAATTGAACATCCGAGTGTATCGGGGTTGATGCGCTATAAACCTACTCAAAAAACGTTAATTCCCTCCAAGGATTTGATGACCAGATTGGTTCCTTATTGCCAGCAATATGGTAGTTACAATCGCCGTATTGCTTATCAGAATGCGGATGTTGCTCTTTACCGCATTGGTGAGGGATTGATCGATGCAATTAGCTCTTATATTCGCTGGGACGATCGCGGTCAAGCTTTTGCCATGTGGCGGCATGATGAAAGTTGGGATGCGGAGCCCGGGAAGGAGTGGTTCGGCTTTCAGTTTAATTATTCAATCCAGACTGATGTGCAGCCTGCTGAGCAAGTTTTGCAAGCACAAAACATCGAAAATTACAACTTAAAAGCTTTGCAGCGCCGCGCTGATGCTCTGTTTCTCCCAATTTTTGAAACGGTGTTTGTAGATGCTCGCAGCGAGCCAATGTCTCTGGTGGAAGATGCAGAAATTCTGGCGATTTTGCAGCGTGATTATAAGGGAAAAGGCGGGCCCAATCGGGATTATAATTTGTCGAAAAATCGCACGTCGCTGATTGACAGTTTTGTCGATCCGCTAGAATGGGATGATTTTTGTCAAAAGGGACGGGTGGTATCTGAGGAGTTGCTGCGCGGGCGATCGGCTTTTGTGGAAATGTGCGATCGATCTGCTGTTACTGCTGCTATCCAACTAGAAAACCGGGTGAATCAATTGCAATTGCGGTTGAATCGACTTTCTAAATCCGAACAACTTTTAGAATCGGTTTTGGCTGAGGAAATCAATACGGAAAGTTTGTTGAGTGAAGCGGTTTTAGCTGGTATTCGCCGCCCGCACATGACTCTTGAGTCTGTGGGATTTATTGTGATTTCGGGGCGTCCTCCTGTAAAGTCGGAGGATGAGGGATAATTTGTTTGGGAGGGCGATCGCTCTTTTTGGGGGCGATTGCTTTTTTGAACCGCAGATGCAGGCGGATAAACGCGGATGGACGCAGATGAAGGAAAGGGCGATCGGTTTTATGTAATACCAATTTTGTATGAGGCTGCACATATCTCGATCCCCCCTAGCCCCCCTTAATAAGGGGGGGACAAGATTCTTCTCAAAGTCCCCCTTCTTAAGGGGGATTTAGGGGGATCGAGATATGTGCAACTTCACATTAAATTGGTATAAACTGCGGAAGTGACAGCAATTTTTAGGTTATGGGACTGTAAAAAGGCTAAGATAAAAGGAGCAGTAATGAGTAGCAGTGATTTAGTTAAAAGCCACGCTTCGGCCTGACATCAAAGCGCGTCGATCGCATGGAAATTAAACCACACAGCCAAAATGAAGAAGTCTCAGATCAAAATTCTGCTAGTAGAGGACGATGGATGGCTGAGTGCAACACTGGCCAAGGTGTTGGAAGCAAATCATTACGGGTTCGATCGGGCAAATGATGGACAAGTGGCCCTAGACTGGGCAGCAGAAATTGAGTATGACCTGATTTTGTTAGACGTGCAGCTTCCTAAACTAGATGGAATTACTCTATGTCGGCAATTGCGATCGCAAGGCTACTGCAAACCGATCCTGTTAATGACGGCAAATGATTCAGATGCGGAGGTGGTGGCTCTTTTCGATGCGGGAGCCGATGATTACATCAGCAAGCCTTTTGCTACGGAAGTATTACTGGCAACAATCCGAACTTTATTGCGACGCAGTAAAGCACTTTCCCCAGGAGGTTCTACTCAGAATTCAGCGGCTAATACATTGACTTGGGGAGATCTTTGTTTAGATGTAGATTCTGGTAGAGTGACATTTGGCGAACAAATAATTTCACTGACACCGACGGAATATAATCTGCTAGAATTATTGCTGCGAAATCCCGATCGCATCTTTAGCCGCAATGCGATTTTGGATCGTCTGTGGGGATTTGATGACGCACCAACCGATCGCGCCATTATCACTCATATTAAGGATGTCAGAAAGAAATTGAAGGCCGGCGGCTTAACTGAAGAAATCATCGAAACAGTTTATGGCATGGGCTATCGACTGAAACCGTACCCGCAATCTGCGTCTTTTAACGTCAACAAGTTGCTCAGAAAGAGTACCCAAAAACATCAATCTGGCGGGGTTGAGAACTCCGAGACCGACCAAGTTTTAGAGCGGTTTCGGGGATGCTTCACCCAACAAATTGCTGTATTGGAGCAGGCAAAAACTGCTCTATTAGCAGGAAAGTTAGAAACAGAATTACAGCAATCGGCAAAACATGAAGCTCATAAATTGGCTGGATCTCTGGGATCTTTTGGTTATCCCGAAGGCTCGAAATTGGCACGCTCGGCCGAGCATTTGCTAATAAAATATCGCTCTTTGACTGCTGAGGAAATTACCCGCTTCTCGGAATTGGTGACAGGATTACAGCAGGAATTAGCCAAAAGACCGATTACATCAACGGCTGTACCAGTTTCTACTATTTCAACTTTCAACTATCGGGTTTTGGTAGTTGATGATGATGCTGCATTAACGGAGCGATTGAAAGTAGAATCGGAAGCTTGGGGATTGCGGATGAAAATTGCGCCGAATATTACTGCGGCCCGATCGCGTCTTGCTCTGTCAATGCCCGATGTGATGTTACTAGATTTAAGTTTTGCAGAGACAGAGGAAGATGGATTGACGCTACTGCGAGAACTCACCGAGCGATCGCCTACTCTTCCTATAATTGTCTTTACCGGACGAGATAGTCTTGCCGATCGCTTGGCAGTATCGCGCTTAGGTGCTAAGCAATTTCTCCACAAACCTGCAACCACCGAGCAAATTTTTCGAGCCATCGCCCGTGTTCTACCCAGTCCCAAAACTTCAGAAGCCAAAGTCTTAATCGTAGATGATGACCCTGTGATGCTGGTTAAATTATCAGCGTTACTGACTCCTTGGGGAATTGAGGTGACAAATCTCCAAGAACCACAGCAATTTTGGGAGGTGTTAATTACCATTGAGCCCGATTTAGTAGTGCTGGATCTAGAAATGCCGATCGTCAGTGGCTTAGAATTGTGTCAGATCGTCCGACAGGATATCCAATGGGAAAATTTACCGATTTTGGTGGTGACAGCCCATACCGATCCAGAATCTCTGCAACAAGCCTTTGCAGCGGGAGCCGATGATTTTATTACCAAGCCGGTACTAGGGCCTGAATTAGTCACGCGGGTACTCAGCCGAATCAAGCGCACTCGTCCTTTACTTAAGCCTGGGAATACTTAAATAAAACTTACGCACGAGGGCTAAAAACCCGGTTTCGGCCTCAATCTAAAAAATGTAATTAATTAATTAAGTAGATTAATGATAGATCATACTGATGAGAATTATGGGGAATTGCAACAACAGCAACAACAAATCCTTGCTAAAACCGCACTTTCTCTCTCCGAATCCGTCAATCTAGAAGATATTCTCAACACTACGGTAACGGAACTCAGAAACATTCTGCAATGCGATCGGGTAATTATCTTCCAATTTGCTCCAGACTGGAGCGGAAAGGTGTTGGTAGAGTCAGTTGGTTCAGAATGGACAGCAATCTTATTCACTCAGATTCACGATCCTTGCGTGGGTGAAAACTATATCGCACCCTTCAAACAAGGCTTATTTACCTCTAAATCTGATATTTATACTGCCCCAATTGATAATTGTCACCGGGAATTCCTGGCAACTTTTCAAGTTAGAGCTAACCTGGTTATTCCTATCCTTAAGGGAGAAGAACTTTGGGGATTATTGATTGCCCATCACTGTGCAGCCCCTCGCGAATGGCAACCCTCAGAAATTGAACTCATGCGACAGCTAGCAACTCAAGCTGGAATTGCCATTCAGCAAGCTGATTTATTTCCTCAAGTACAAACGGAACTGAGGGAGCGCCAACAAGCAGGAATTTCCCTACAACACCTCCATACTGAACTCGATCAACGAGGCATAGAACGGACAGCAGAACTCACTAAAGTCAACGATAGCTGCCAACAATATATCACTCAAGCTGAAGACCTGTATAATAATGCTCCCTGTGGCTATCATTCCCTAGATGCAGCAGGAACAATAATTATGATTAATGATACGGAACTGAAGTGGTTAGGCTATACCCGCGAGGAAATTGTGCACCAAATGAAATATGTTGATTTAATGACAATTGAAAGTAAAAATCTTTTTTATCAAAACTTTCCCTTATTTAAAAAACAAGGCAGGCTCGATAATTTAGAGTTTCAGATATTGAATAAAAATGGAGAACCCCTTTGGATTAACCTAAATGCTACAGCAATTTATGATGAAGCAGGTAACTTCATGATGAGTCGTTCTAGCGTATTTGATATCACAGATCGCAAACGTACTGAAGAAGCCTTCCGCCAATATGAACGCATCGTCTTCAATACAACAGATGGGATTGTGTTGATGGATCGCAACTATATTTATCAAATAGTCAATCCAGCTTATTTAACTTGGTGCAACAAATCTGAAAGCGAAGTTATCGGAAGTTCTGTTAGAAATATCCTGGATGCAGACGTGTTCGATAACATGATAAAACCTCGGCTAGACAGATGTTTGGCTGGAGAAAAAATTCAGCATGAAAACTGGTTTGATTCTCCCAATTTAGTCCGGCAATTTTTGAGCGTTACTTATATTCCTTTACGTGATGCCTGCGAAAATATTGTAGGGGTAATCGTTAGTCTGCGCGATCTGACTAAGCTTAAACAAGCCGAACAAATGCTGGAACTTCAGGCTGTTATTACCCGTAATATAGCGGAAGGAATTTGCTTAGTAAGAACCGACAATGGGGTAATTGTCTATGCCAATCCTAAATTTGAGCAGATGTTTGGCTATGACTCTGGCGAACTCAACGGTCAGCACGTTTCGATAGTGAACTATGGCAGCGAATCGGTGAGTCCTGAAGATGTAAATCAAGCCATTCGGTCTGCCGTTTTACAAAGCGGTGAATTTAGCTATGAAGTTCATAATGTCAAGAAAGATGGGACTCCATTTTGGTGTAGTGCCACTTGCTGTGTATTCAATCATTCCGACTATGGCGAGGTTCTGGTGGCAGTTCATCAAGATATCACAGTAGCGAAGCACCTCGAAGAACTTCGACAAGAGGCGGCAGTAGCCTTACTACAGAAATCCCGAAAGGAAAATTTGCTATGGAGGATTACTCAAGGGATTCGCCAATCTTTGGATCTGGAGGCAGTTCTAAATACTGCTGTTACTGAAATCAGGCAGACATTACAAACGGATCGCGCTGCTATTTACCGCTTTAATCCTGATTGGAGTGGTGATTTTGTCGTGGAGTCAGTTGGTGAGGATTGGGTAAAACTGATAGGAAGCGATGTTCAAAAAAATTGTGCAGATACCTATCTGCAAGAAACTCAGGGCGGTCGATTCCGCAATCATGAAAAGTTTGTTGTTAATAATATTTACAACGCTGAACTTCAACCATGTCATATCGAGCTAGTGGAACAATTTCAAGCCCAAAGTTATGCAGTTTTCCCGATATTTTTGAGAGAAAATCTCTGGGGTTTGTTAGCTATATACCAAAATAATGCACCTCGTCAATGGCAATCCTGGGAAATAGACTTACTTGAAAAGATTGCCAGCCAATTGTCGATCGCCATTCAGCAATCCAAACTCTACCAACAACTTCACCTAGAACTGCAAGAACGTAAGCAAGCCGAAGCCACGATCCGAGAAGCCGAACGACGCTGGCGATCGCTCTTGGATAACGTGCAGTTGATTGTTGTCGGAATTGATATAGGGGGAAATGTCAATTACGTTAATCCTTTTTTCTTAAAAATCACAGGATATACTCACCCAGAAGTTGTCGGGAAAAATTGGTGTGAAAACTTCTTACCCAGTTCTATTATACAATCAATTAAAGTTGTTGTTTCGGAACTTTTCACCCATAACTATCATCCCTATTATCAAAATCACATCTTGACCAAATCTGGTGAAGAACGGTTCATTGCGTGGAACAATACCATTCTGCAAGATTCAGAGGGCAACCTCATTGGAATGATCGGCATTGGGGAAGATATTACCGAACGACAAAGGATCGAACACATTAAAGATGAGTTCATTGGCATTGTCAGCCATGAACTTCGCACTCCTTTGACAGGAATTCAAATGTCATTAGGACTAATAAAAAGTGGGGTTTATGATAACAAGCCAGAAAAATGTAGACGCATGATTGAAATTGCCCTCCTCGATACCAATCGATTAGTGAACCTGGTTAATGATATTTTAGATTTGGAGCGCCTAGACTCCGGGCGGGCAATTGTGGAGAAAACCGTTTGGAAAGCTGCCGATTTGATGCAGCAAGCAGTAGATAGCATTCAGGCGATCGCTATTCAACAGCAGATCTCATTAATCGTTAACCCCACAGATGCAGAAGTCTGGGCAACAGGAGATGCGATCGTCCAAACCTTAACAAATTTGCTCAGTAATGCGATTAAATTTTCACCTGCCGATTCCACAATTCATCTGAGTGCCCAAAACCAGACAGACTTTGTGCTGTTCCAAGTTAGCGATCGCGGGCGAGGCATTCCTGCCGATAAACTAGAACTCATTTTTGGTCGATTTCAGCAAGTCGATGCCTCCGACTCCCGTGAAAAAGGAGGCACCGGTTTAGGTTTACCAATCTGTCGCAGTATAGTTGAGCAGCATGGTGGCAAAATCTGGGCGGAAAGTATCTTAGGTGAAGGCAGCACATTTTGCTTCACCCTACCCTTACCCACCATTGAAGAACGCTTAGATTAATCTGTAGCATCCACCCCAAACCCAAAATCTCCCATCCAAAATCCCATGACAGAGAGACAAATTCTAGTTGTTGACGATGAAGAACACCTACGGGAACTTGTGCAAGCCTGCTTAGAAGATTTAGGCGGATGGGAAACAGTGGGGGCAGGATCGGGAGAGGAATGTTTACAAATACTGCAAATAAAACAACCCAACGCTATTTTGCTAGATGTATCTATGCCGGGAATGGATGGGTTTGCCGTGTACGAGACCCTCAAGTCCGATCCGATTACCCGATCGATTCCAGTGATTCTGCTGACAGCGAAAGTTTTGCCCAGCGATCGGGCTAAATTTGCCCAGATGGCCGTAGCTGGGGTAATTGCCAAACCAATCCAACCGATCACGCTGACGGAAGAAGTAGCAGAGATTTTGGGATGGGATGATTGACAATCAAGCATCCAGGATACAAGCCCCCGGATTCATTCCGAAAGCAGACTCAGACCCCAGAAATAAAAAAACTGTATCCGATGAAACTTGCCGAACGTATTTATCCGTGGGGGTGAATGCTTCAATCGAAAATCGAAAATCGAAAATCGATTGACTTTCACCATTTTTGTCAATTTTTGTAACAATAACGGAATCTTTACCAATTCCTTACCGTTGCTATTTAGTCTCCTGTTATGCAGCTAACAGTTCTTGGCATTAGGAGGAGACTCAATGAATGCTTTTCAGGCTTTGAATGATATAAATCAGGATCGGGCAGGTTCATTTTCCCGTTTTCCCACTGGTTGTCAGCAATCCACACTTTGGATTGCTCATACAGAGGAAACACCGATCGCAGGTATTACAATTCAAGAAAAGAAGCTGACACTGATCCTTAAGATTCGCATTTCTGACATTCATCTTGTCAAATTGAATCTCCAAATCACTCCCGAAACTGTTTTAATTAAAGGTCAACCTACCGAAGTGGCGGGAGTAGAAGGTTATTTCCTTCCTAGTAGATTTCAAAGTCTCATCCCGTTGCCCCACCGCGTACATCCTGAAATCTATGGCACTGAAATACACGGCGCTGGTTTAACAATTCAGCTTGCTAAAGAGTTGAGAATTCCGCCATCCGAAGTTCGGATTCAACTCTCACCTGCAAATTTGAGCAATGGCTCAAAGATGTGTATTTGAGACCCAATTGACCACCGAAAAATTGATTTATAATCAACCCAAATAAAATGAACACTTTGCAACTAGCTAATTATGATCGCAGTCTCCTTCCCGAAAACAAGATGATAGGGAAACAAATTCTCATCGTTGATGACCAAGAACACCTCCGCGAACTGATACAGATGTGCCTGGAAGACCTCGCGGGATGGAACACCCTGGTGGCCGCATCAGGAAAAGAATGTTTACAAATCCTACAAACAGAACGACCTAACGCTATTTTGCTGGATATATCAATGCCGGAAATGGATGGGTTTGCTGTGTACGAGATCCTCCAATCCGATCCCATAACTCGATCGATTCCAGTGATTCTGCTGACAGCAAGAGTTTTGTCAAGCGATATGGCCAACTTTGCCAAAATGGGTGTTGCTGGGGTAATTCCCAAACCATTTGAAGCCACCACCCTGCCGGGAAAAGTGGCAGAGATTTTGGGATGGAATGATTGACCGACAGCATCCAGGATACCCGCCACGTGAGTCATCGATCCAGAAATAAAAAACCTGTATCCGATGAAACTTGCCGAACGTATTTATCTCGCGCAAGTCAATGCTTCAATTCTTTAATCCAAAATCTAAGGATAGCGAATTAAATAACTTACAATTTTAATTGTTATTGTGGGATGGGCGTCCCGCCCGTCCAAAAAGGACGGGCGGGACGCCCATCCCACTTTCAAGAGTGGAAGTTATTTAATTCTCATTCCTAAAATCTAAAATCTATTGACACTCCCCGGTATGGCAGACGCAGGATTCTTAAGACTTTATAATCTTAATATTCCTATTGGTAGGCTTCCAAAACTCACCCTGGGGGCGTGACAAACTCGCCAAAAACCCAGACAGGGCTACTATTTGACAGGCTGTTCAAAAAATAAATGAAGCCTTTATAAGTTATTGGTATGACTACAAAAAGACTTTTATTAATTCACAAAAATCCGACTATAGGGGAGGTAATCCAGGCTTGCTTGACTGATGTGGTAGGTTGGAAAGTCGAAGTTGCGGGCTCGACTTTAGAAGGATTGCGACAAGCAAGTTCCTATCAGCCAGATGCGATTATTTTGGAGGTTTCTATCGGCGAAATAGATGGAGTGCGATTTCTCAAACAACTAAAAAGCCAACCAGAAACCCAAGGGATTCCGGTTGTGCTGCTAACTCTCAAAGCCAAATGGTCAAATTTACAACAGAGTTGGTTCCACAAATCTCAACTTGCAGCAGCGATCGTCAATCCTCTAGAACCAACTATGCTTGCCGTTGAGATTGCGAAGGTGTTGGGTTGGGATTTAGACTGACTATCCTCTCTAAGAACCTGGGGATTGTTCGATACAATTTCTCTCAGTAATTGCTATTTTTACGAAATCTTTCTAATGGAGGCCGATGAATAAAAGGGATCTCGCACTTAGGGACTAAACCTCCTCAAAAATTGCGCCTCGCTGCTGTAGATTCACCTGCATCTCCTCATCGATTCCTGAATTGTTCCCGAATCTGGCTGACTCGATATTCGCACCACTGAAATTAGTATTTGTTAAGTTCACTTCCAGCAGATTTGCACCGCTCAAATTGGCGCCGCTGAGGTTAGCTAAAGCTAGACTTGCTTTGTGCAAATCTGCACCGCTTAAATCAGCATTTCCTAAGAAAGCCCCACTCAAATCTGCACCGCCGAATTTGGCATTTTGCAGGTTGGCGTCGCTGAAATCGGCATCGTTTAAGGTTGCACCCCGGAAATTTGCCCGATCGAGATTTGCGCTGCTAAAATCCACTGCACTTAAAGTCGTTCCGCGCAAGCTGCTACCCGCGAAATCTACTGCTGGATTGAGATTGGCGATTTTTGCCAACTCTGCAAAGTTGTCGGTTTCAGCGGAAATAATGCGATCGACCATTTCCTGCAATTCCGATTCAGCTTCCGGCACAATTTCCACTTCGCGCGGTTCAACCGGAGGCAAATTGTAGGAGAATAGCGCCCAACTAAGAGCAGGTTTGAGTTTATTTGCTTGCAGGTATGCAGTCAGAATTCTTTCTAAAATCGAATGTTGATTTGGCGTGATTTCGTGCGGCCACAAACCCTCAGCATCTGTGAGATAAATATCTTCTTTAGCCACTTCAAAAGCCGCCGCTAGCCGAAATTCTTTGGCAGTAATTTCTCCCAGCTTAGCACTTTTTAGCAAACCTTTTAATACGGATTTGCCCTGTTCTACTGCAAAAATCCAAGCTGGCGTTGTATCATCGCTGATTGTGGAAACGTGACAAAATATGCTCTCTGTCTCCTTAGTTTTTTCCACCTTCTCCCCCCCCGGAACTCCCCGCTGGCTTTCGGTTGCTAAATTTTCTGCACTGCTTTGAATGGCCAGGGTTTCTTCTATTGGCCAAAGCTTGAAAGAACCGACTAACTGACGTGATGCTACGGGAATTTCGCAGTTTTCTAGATAGAGTTTTAGCGTCCCGCCTTGCAGACCAAACTTGACGCGACCACCTAGCAGGGGTTCCCAATGCTCGTTAAAATTCAGGCTCAAGTGAATGTCGAGCTGCTGGGTTTGGGGTGCAACCGATGGAACGGGAATTGCTTCTAATTGCATCCACAAGCAATCTGGGTATTTGTTGTGTGACTCTAGCGATCGCATATCGGGTAGAATTGCTGGCACTACCAGCCTGTAATTGATATTTAAATTAGTTTATCATCTTTATTTTATCACAACACAGCTTTTTATCGCGGGTTTAAATTGTAAATTTTGTTTAATTCTCTCCGCCCTTCATTGGTTTTGCTGAATTTGGCTTTTTACCCAATTCCGAAATGCTTTTACTAATTCCAAATAGTCCATTGTTTCTGCTTGTTCCAAAAATCTGACAATCTCTAATATCGGTAAGCTGGGAAAGGCTAAACTGATCTCGCCCTCAACGTATTCTCCATTTTCTAATCTGTTAATTCTGAGTCGCAGTCCATTATAAATCCAAACTTCCGGCACTCCCAGATCCGCATAAATCTGCAAACTATTTTCGGAACTGCTGGTAATATCAATTTCCACCACTAAATCCGGCGGCGGATCTTGAGTCAGGTCAATTCTTTTTTTGCCTTTAACTGCACTAATATTCTGGATATAAAAACATTCATCCGGTTCTACACCGCTAAGTTCAGGACGCTTGAAAGTGGTGGAACCAAGAGGCTCAATTCTCACCTCTAATTCTTCCGCTAAGGTTTCCACAAATCGACCCATTATTGTTTTGAAGCGTTCGTGTTCTGGAGAAGGTACCCTAATTTCCAGATTGCCGCGATTATATGTCAGTCGAATTTGCCGATCGCCGATTTCGGCAAGCAAAGTTTCGTAGGTTTGCCAACTGATACCCGATAGCTGGACAATTTGTTCGGGCGGGGAGAGAGTTTGAGCAGTCATCTGATTTTAGATTTTAGATTTTAGATTTTAGATTTCTCCCGCGAATAAATCCGGGGTCAGAAACCAAATTGTTTTGGATGATAGCGATTAAAAGGGCGGGTTTTTGAGATTGTCAATTATTGGCAGATATTTTTCGTGAACCCGCCCCTACCGTATTAGGGGTAATCGACCGGACATAATATCATTTCTTTGCACTTTTACATTATATCTTCGAAAAAAGCTCGATCGCTCTTTAATTACTGAGTTAAAATATGTGCTATCGAGCCAGAATGTTTAGTCACCACTCTGCGCCGGAAATACCGAAGACAAATCCAGAGACAAATCTGGAAAACCCGGAATTACCACCGTCTGATTTGGCAAAACCACTCGTTGCAATTGATAACTATAACTCCCGTTTTTTTTCTGATAAGGTTCGCTGTGCATTTCCAGTTGATTATCAACCAAATTAAATATCCAATAATTAGAAATTCCAGTCTCAGCATAGAGAGGCAACTTCGTTCTCCGATCGTACTTCAAAGTAGAATCTGAAACCTCAATTACCAACCAAATATCAGCAGGCTCCGGGTGAGAAGATAAATAATTATCAGAACGATTGCGAGCAATAACAACATCAGGCTCTGGTTCGCTATCAGCCGACAAAATAATCGGCTCTTGACCGCGCACGATCGCTCGTTCTTCCAGCAGTGGGTACAATTTTTTAAGCAATAGCGAGTTGCAAACAGAGTGAAACGTACCTTTAGCAGCCATAATGATAATTTCTCCGCGAATCAATTCAACTCGGTCATCGGGATCAAAAAATCCCAGTTCTTCCAAACGGTGATATTCGGCGATCGAGAATCGTTTTGCAGTTACGGCAGTCATAGCTTTTGTTACCCTCTACAATTACTAACATTCCCCATTCTACTCAAAAATCCCGCCTCGTGCCCTCAACTCAGTTTTCACCGCTTCCGAAATCCCCAAACAACCAGCAAACTTCGTATTTTTCACCACCGTATTTTTCAAATCAGCGCGGCTCAAATCAGCACCGTTTAAAATCGCACCACTCAAATTAACACCACTTAAATCAGCATTTTTGAAATCAGTATTTGTCAAATTTGCATTTACTAAAATCGCATTCGGTAAATAAGCACTGCTCAAATTAGCGTCGGTTAAATTTGCACCGCTCAAATTTGCCCTCGGCAGCTTTGTCCGCAAATCAGCACCGCTCAAATTGGCGCTGCTGAGTTCAGCATCCCGCAAATTAGCATTGCACAAATTAGCATCAATTAAAATAGCAGCGCTCAGCAAAGCACCACTGAGATCTGCCAAAGTCAAATCTGCGCCTCGGAGGTTGGTTTCGCGCAAATCCGCACCGTTAAAATCAGCGTAGTGCAAGTCAAAACCGCTTAAATTAGCCCCAGCAAAATCCTCAATCGGATTCAAACCCACTGTTTCTGCAAGTTGTACAAAACTCTTATTTTTATCAATTAAAAACAGTTCCCGGACGATCGCCAATTGCTGCTGTCGGTACTCGTCGGCCTTCTCGTAATCTGCTAAATACTTGTAAGCAACCTTCAAATTCTTGAGAGCATTGCGCTCAATGCGATCGTCCTTGCTGGTGCGCGCGATCGACAACTGCTGGTGATAGCATTCGATCGCACCAGGCAAATCTCCCTTAGCATCGTAAGCTAGGGCCAAATTGCCCAAAGTTTCCAACTCAGAGCGCGCGTCGCCAGTATCCCGCGCGATCGCCAAACGCTGTTGCTGGTAATCAATAGCACCAGAAAAATCCTCCAGAGCACAACAAGCATTGCCCAGATTTCCCAAAGCATTTGCCTCACCCCGGCGATCGCCAATTTCCCGCGCTAACACCAAATGTTGCTGGTAGCAGTCGATCGCCTGAGCATAATTTCCCAGCGCTTCGTAAGCTACGCCCATATTACCCAGCGCCGCACCCGATCGGCGCTTATCGTCCATTGAGCGATACAGCCCCAGCGCTTCCTGCCAAGAATCCAGCGCCGCCTCAAATTGGCGCGCCTGATATTGCGAAATCCCCTGCTTGATTAGCTCGCTAGCTTGTTCGCTCATACTGTCAAAATTAGTTAATAGCTAAAGTTGATATTAATCGACTCAAAGCGGTAATTGCTAATCGGTAATCAGTAATCGGGAATCGGTATTGTAAAACTTCATTAAGCTTATAAGCAATAGTAAGCAATAACTGTAATATGTAGTCAGGAGGTGAAAAATGAAACTACCTGACTACGCCAAAGCAATAGGCATAAGTTACACAACTGCGTGGCGGTGGTGGAAGGCAAATAAACTACCCCATCCAGCGCGACAAACAGAAAGTGGTCTAATCATCGTGGATTACGTGCCACAAACATCATCCACCGAGGTCAAGAAGAATCGAGTCGCTATTTATAGCAGAGTTTCTTCCTCCGAAAACAAAGAAAACCTTAACCGCCAATCAGAGCGGCTTACTGAATACGCAATTGCTAACGGTTATCAAATCGTTAGAAATGTAAAAGAAATCGGCAGCGGATTGAACGATCACAGAAAGCAGTTGGAAACACTGCTACAGCAGAATGACTACGATATTCTGTTGGTTGAACACAAAGACCGCTTGGGTCGATTTGGTACAAATTACTTAGGCGTATTACTTCTTCGGTTAGGAGTCAAATTGGAAATAGTTAATCTAGCCGATAACGGGAAAGATGAGTTGATGCAAGACTTAGTAGCGATAATTACAAGCTTTGCTGCACGGCTTTACGGGCAGCGCCGTGCTACTAGAAAGACGGAAAAAATAATCGCTGAGTTGAAAGATGGAGACTCTGAATGCAACTAACAGAGAGACACATCATTAAATCGACCTCTCCCCCATCCGTATTTTCACGTCCGTGCAAAAAAAAAGACAAAAAAAGAGAGAGCTACCTAAGTAACTCCCTCTGCCATCAGGGTGCATCTACATAACACAATATAACACAACCGGGATGAGGGGTGTTACCCCCAAACGTGAAGATGTTGTAAAGAAATGTAGATCAATTATAAAGTTACAATCCCGCGAGAATGGCGAGCTCAGGAAAAACCGATCGCCCGCCGCTGTATCTGCTACACGATCCCCTTAACGCAGGGCTGTTTCATTCTCAGTAGGGGTCGTGCTACCCCTACCCCCTACAAAATTCATGTTTGTGGTGAGAATGAAACAGCCCTGCCCCTTAACGACTTGCTTAGCCTGGGGCGTTAAGCTTCGCCACCAGCAGCTCATTGGTCAATTTGGGATCGGCTCGGCCGCCCGTTTCCTTCATCACCTTGCCGACAAAAAAGCCCAGCAGCTTAGTTTTACCGGCTCGGTACTGTTCGAGCTCCTTGGGATTGGCCGCTAACACGGCATCGATCGCCTGATCGATCGCCCCAGTATCCGAAATTTGAATCAAACCCTTGCTCTCAACGAACTTCTGAGGCGAACCACCGTTTGCCAGCAACTCCGGCAAAATATCCTTAGCGATTTTGCCACTGATCGTACCGGCCTCAATTAACCCCAGCAGTTCAGCTAAATCCTGCGGTTGGAAAGGAATTTCTGCGATCGCCAGCTTTTCATTTTTCAGATAAGCAGTAATATCGCCCATCACCCAATTGGCAGCTTGTTTAGCCACAGCACCGGCGGCGATCGATTTTTCAAAATACTCCGCCACCGCTTTGTCGTCAGTCAGCACCCGCGCGTCGTAGGGAGAAAGACCGAGCTCAGTTTCGTAGCGATTGCGCTTCATTGCCGGCAATTCCGGCAGTTGAGCTTGCCAATCCTGCAATTGCTCGGCTGAAACTTTGATCGGAGGCAAATCCGGTTCCGGGAAATACCGGTAATCGCTTGCACCTTCCTTAACCCGCATACTGAAAGTACACTGCTTGTTTTCATCCCACAGCCGGGTTTCTTGGATGATGGTTTCGCCATTTTCCACCGCTTGAATTTGCCGCTCGATCTCATAATCGATCGCCCGTTCGATCGCATTAAAAGAGTTCATATTTTTAATTTCCACCTTCGTGCCGAACTCTTTTTGGCCAACCGGGCGCACCGAAATATTCACGTCGCACCGGAGCGAACCTTCCTGCATATTCCCGTCGCCAACACCGATGTAGCGCACGATCCGGCGCAATTCTTGACCGTATTCGGCAGCTTCCGCGCCCGATCGCAAATCCGGTTCCGAAACAATTTCGATTAGAGGCACACCGGCGCGGTTGTAATCCACCATTGAATAAGTAGAACCGCTCAACCGATCGCTGCCACCGTGAACCAATTTTCCGGCATCTTCCTCCATGTGTAAGCGAGTGATCCCGATTTTTTTTCTAGTAGAATTTCCCGTCTCATCCACGAGTTCAATTTCTAGCCAACCGTTAGTAGCGATCGGCAAATCGAACTGAGAAATTTGATAATTTTTCGGCAAATCGGGATAGAAATATTGCTTGCGGTCAAACTTACTGTAAGGTGCGATGGAGCAGTTGAGAGCCAGCCCTGCTTTCACCGCATACTCCAGAACTTTTTGATTTAATACTGGCAACACTCCAGGCATTCCCATACAAATTGGGTCAATGTTAGTATTTGGGGTATTGCCAAATTCTGTAGAAGAACTGGAGAAAATTTTAGTATTCGTACTCAATTGACAATGAGTTTCGAGACCGATAATGGCTTCGTACTGAGTTTGGTTTTTTATCGAAGAGGGTGCAGCAGCAGTCATAAGCGATTTAAAAGACTGAATAACTTTAGATTTTATTTTAGCTTTTTATTGACCAAAGTGATTGGAGAGTATTTGTAGGTAGGGGCGGTTTCATTGGTGTCAACAAGCGCGTCAAACCCTTAGTTCGGCAGGTTTAAACCCCTGCCGGACTTTGAGAAAGCGTGTTTAGTTGAGACTACTAAATGGGGATCTGCATACGCAACGCCCTGCTACAGATGGGCGATCGACCCAAGGCCGCAGCCACGCCGAGATCCTTTTGATCGCCCCCAAACAACAACTCTGTGCAAAAATATAGTTAGGGCCAGCTCCTGCCCGCACCCTTCCCTTACCCAGGAGAATTTTAGATCGATCCACCACAATTGCCGATCGATCAGCACCCCAAATCCTTTTACTGGCAGTCTTTAATAACGCCGCCCGCCTCCAACGATCGGCTCCGCGCACAAATTAAAAATTAAAAATGTATAATTTAACAGGAAATTACATATTTTTAATTTTTAAGCTTTAATTTTGAATTGTAAAAGTAACACTTGTCTAAGTGTCAAAAATATGCCTGAAATTCCAGTTGAAAGTGCCACACTGTTTCAGAACAGCATCACTGAGCTAGAGCAGGCGGAATCAGCCCTTGAACTCGCTTGGAACGAACTCGAAAAACAAACAGCCGAAACCATTGCTCACATTGCCAACGCCGGCTCAGCAAATACACAGGAACTCAGCGATCGCTTGGCCGAGGCGAAGCAACTCCGCCAGCAACTTCAAAGTCAAATAAAACAAGCCAACTTGCGGCGGGAATTTCATCTAGAAAACTCACCAATGGCAGTTGTAGAGTGGGACAGGGAATTTCGGGTAGTGCGGTGGTCGCCAATGGCAGAACAAATATTTGGCTGGAGTGCAGCAGAAGTAATCGGCAAATACTGGCACGAATGGTCAATAGTTCATCAAGA
The DNA here is from genome assembly GCF_036702475.1 of Microcoleus sp. D2_18a_B4. NCBI lineage: Bacteria > Bacillati > Cyanobacteriota > Cyanophyceae > Oscillatoriales > Microcoleaceae > Microcoleus > Microcoleus sp. D2_18a_B4. Next base: position 10,628 of record NZ_JAUBTL010000063.1, on the reverse strand, counting down.
AGACTTCGAGCAAGTGTGCGCCGTCACAAATCAACTGTTACACAGCAGAGAACCCCGCAATGTTTGCCACAACCGCAACTATACCAAAGATGGCTCGGTAATTTACTGCGAATGGTACAATTCTGCACTCATCGATGAATCGGGAAGAGTAGTTTCAATTCTCTCTTTTGCCAGAGACATAACCGATTTTCACCGCGCTCAAGAAGAACTGCATCGGCGCGAACAAGCTTTCAGCGCCCTCGCCGAAAATGCGACCGATATTATCGCCCGGTTCGATCGCAAACTACGCCTCCTTTACATCAATCCAGCAGTAGAATCAACAATTGGAAAACCTGCCGCCAAATTGATTGGCAAAACCAACCAAGAATCAGGAATGCCGCCGCACTTGTGCAACCTGTGGGATGAGGCTTTTATGAAAGTTTTGGGTAGCGGCAAACAAGAAACCATAGAATTTGAATTTCCCACTCCCGATGGCATAAAACATTACCACTGTCGAGTCATTCCCGAGTTTGCTGAAGACAATTCAGTAGAAACAGTTTTATCCATCGCCCGCGACATCACAGAACTAAAACAAGTCGAAGATCAGTTGCGGCAAAGCGAATCCAAATTTAAAGCCATAGTTGATTCTAACATGATCGGCTTAATTTTTTGGGATCTTAACGGCAGCATTACAGATGCCAATGCCGCGTTTTTAAACACCGTCAACTATACGCGGGACGATCTGCTTTCAGGAAGAATTAACTGGCAAGAAATGACACCGCCCGAATACGTGCGTTTAGATACAGAAAAAGTTGCTGAACTGAAGGCGAGAAATACGGTTGTTCCCTTTGAAAAAGAATTTATACGCTCCGATGGTAGCCGGGTTCCGGTGCTGCTGGGCAGCACTTTTTTAGAAGGAACGCAACAGTTAGGCGTTAGTTTTGTGCTGGACTTAAGCGAGCGCAAGCAGGCAGAATTGGAACTGCAAAAACATCAACAACTTTTAGAGAGTATCCTGACAACTATCCCCAATTTTCTTTACATTTACGATGCAGTAGAAAACAGAAATATTTATGCAAATGAATCTGTCACAGCCATACTCGGCTACACTGCCAAAGAATGGCAAGATTTGGGTATAGATGCTGTCGCTAACTTAGTTCATCCCGATGATCTGTTAAAACTAATTACTGGTATGGAGCGCCTAAAACACAGCAGCAATCCCTATGAAACGGATGACAGAGACTACAGAATCAAACACAAAAATGGGGAATGGCGCTGGGTGCACGATCGCTCTACAATCTTCAAAAGAACCCCCGACGGAAAAATGAGGCAAATTATCGGTTCCGTACTCGACATCAGCGATCGCAAACAAGCAGAAGAATCATTAAAACAGCAAAAAGAACTGCTGCAAACTATCTTCGACAACGTGCCGATTATGCTCGCCTTCTTAGACAAAAACGGTGAAGTAAACTGGGTAAACCGCCACTGGGAACAAGTGCTCGGCTGGAGTTTGGCAGAAATCAAAAACCGCGATATCTTGACCGAATTTTATCCGCAGCCAGAATACCGTCAATACGTTTTGGGTGAAATGCAAGCAGCAACTCCGAACTGGAGCGACTTCAAAACACAAGTTAGAGACGGGCGAATTATCGACACTTCTTGGGCAAATGTTCACCTTTCCGACGGCAGTTGTATCGGCATTGGTCAAGATATCACCGAACGCAAACGAGTAGAAGCTGAACTCAAAGAACTTAACGAAACTTTAGAAGCTCAAGTTGCCCAGCGTACCGCAGAATTAGAAACTTTTTTCGATGCTTTGCCGGACTACATTTATGTTGTAGAACGGGACAATATGCGCTTGTCTTTTGTCAACCATCCCCTTGCCGAATTTTCTGGCTTCTACAGCAGGCAGCAGATGCAAGGCAAAACTATTTTTGAGTGCTATCCCAGCGAACTCACAGAACGCTTTTGCCGGGAAAATTTGCACGTCTTTGAATCAGGCAAAACTCTGCATTACGAGGAAAAATTTGTAAGACCGGGTGGCAATGCTTACTTCGACACGTTTAAAATTCCGCTGAGAAATCTCAACGGCGAGGTTTATGCTTTAATTGGGACTGCTCGCGATATCACTGAGTTGGTAGAGACAAAACAAGCTTTGTCAGAACGCACAGAGCAATTAGAAGCTGCCAATCAAGAATTAGAATCTTTTTCTTACTCAGTTTCCCACGATTTGCGCGCACCTTTGCGACACATTTCAGGTTTTGTGGATGCCTTGAAGCAGCGGCTAGAATTAACTGAGGCTTTGAGCGATCGCAAAATAGTTCACTATATGGAAGTAATTGAAGACAGCAGCCAAAAAATGAGCCTGTTGATTGACGGTTTGCTCGCCCTGTCGCGGGTGACTCGCACCGAGTTGAGGCAAATTCCGATCGATCTGAGCCGTTTGGTACAAAATGCGATTAAATTAACTAAACCCCCAACCGTCGCAGATCCGGCCCAAACTCCCCACAGCGTTGAATTTGTCGTCGGAGATTTGCCGACAGTAATGGGAGATCCAACATTGCTGCAACAGGTGTTCAGCAACTTGATTAGCAACGCCGTCAAGTTCAGCCGCGGACGTACTCCGGCTACAATAGTTATTGAGGGTCTACCTGATGGGACGATTTTTGTCAAGGATAACGGGGTGGGTTTTCCGATGGAATATGCCGATCGCCTGTTTGGAGCCTTTCAGAGGCTGCACTCCCAGAGAGAATTTGAAGGTACCGGCATCGGTTTGGCGATCGTCCAGCGGATTATTCACCGCCACGGCGGCACGGTTTGGGCCGAAAGCCTACCTAGTCAAGGAGCCACCTTTTACTTTAAACTAGGGCAAACAATCTCAAACGGTAGTATAGATTCGTAAGTTAAGTGTATAAGAGTTTTAAATTCAAAATTTAAAACTCTTATACACTTAAATAAGTCACAATCGGTGAGAGAATCAGAATTTTGGTATGACAGGAGTGTTCACTGTCAGGGATGGAAGCGAAAGATATAGGCTGGGCTGTGCAAGATGCTCGTACTCCTAAAAAACGCTATTTTAAAAATTGGGATGCTCCCCAATCGGTTCTGTCAGCCCTCGACGGTCAGTGCTAAATAAAGGTTTTGAGAGTAGAGTATATAATTGATTTTGCTAAAAATATAGAGATGAAATTAACAACCAAATTCTGTCTAAAAAAATCCTAGCAACAACACGAATAACCAATTGAAAACATCCCCAATCCCTTATGTTAGATATAAATGAGACCAACTATCTACTAAAAATGGTAGCGGAATCAACATTAAAATTGTTGATTATCGAAGACATGGCAGAAGATATGGAATTAATAGTGCTCGCCTTAGAATCGGGGGGGGTAAATTTTAAGTGCGACACGGCAGAAACAGCAACAGAGTGCAGAAAACTGCTCGAAAATTGCCAGTACGATGCTGTACTCTCAGATTACCGCCTCCCCGGCTTCAACGGTTTAGAAGTGTTGAAATTAATGCAGGAATTAGGGCAAGACATACCCTTGATTTTAGTAACGGGAAGTTTGGGAGAAGAAGCGGCAGTTGAGTGCCTCAAAGCCGGAATGACCGATTACGTATTAAAAGGGCGACTGTTTAGGTTGCCAACAGTCTTAGAACGATCGCTCCAAGAATACAAAATGCGACGCCAGCAACAAGAAGCGATCGCCCAAATTCAGCGGCAAGCTCAGCGAGAAGCGATCGTCAACCGCATCCTCCAAGCCATGCGCTTCAGCCTTGTACTCGACGAAGTGCTGCAAACCACCGCAGATCAACTGCACGAAGCTCTAGACATCAGCGCCTGCGCCATCTTGCAGCCAGATGCTGAAGGCGGCATCAGAGTTCGCTACATCAGCAAAGCATCCGACAGAGAAGGGTTTGTCGGGCTAAATTGCAAAGTGGCCGAGCACTACAGATCGGGGCTCGCGGCCGGGGAAACGCTGATTATCGACGAGTTATCGACCCTGTGCCCGTCCCTGCAAGAATCAGCAGGGTTGGTAGGGTTTCGCTCCGTCGCGATCGCCCCACTGCTCTACCAGCAGTCATTTTTGGGAGGAATTAGCCTCTATCAGTGCGATCGGGCCCGCTCTTGGAGCGTCGAAGAACTGTCGCTACTCAAAGCCATAGCCGATCAGTGCGCGATCGCGATCCACCAAGCCGAACTCTACCAACAAGCCCAAACCGAACTCGCAGAACGCAAGCGCGCCGAAGCAGCAGTCTGCGGCATCCAGCAGCAGCTAGCCACAATGGCAGCCAACATTCCCGGCTCAGTCTACCGCACCGTGCTGCATCCAGATGGCACAATGTCCATGCCCTACATCAGTCCGGGCGTGCGCGAAGTTACTGGGTTCGGGGCCGAAGAAGTGATTTCGCACCCGGAACTCTTGACCGAAATCATCCATCCAGACGACAAAAGCTCGTGTGACAGCAGTGTAGCAGCATCGAGAGCGAGTCTTTTGCCGTGCGATCGCCAGTACCGCATCGTTCTGAGATCCGGGGAGGTCAAGTGGGTGCAAGACAGCGCTAAATTTTCCAAAAACGAAAACGGCGACGTAATTATAGACGGAGTAGCCCTCGACATCAGCGATCGCAAACAAGCAGAATCAGCCCTGCGCCAAAGCGAACAGCGATTTCGCTCGCTGATTGAAAACGCCACAGACATCACGATCATTCTCGACGCCCAAGGAATCTTCCGCTACATCAGCCCTTCCGTCAAGCGAATTTTAGGATACGCGCCCCACCAGGCGATCGGCCGCAGCGCCTTAGAAATAGTTCACCCCGACGACTGCGCCACGATCACCGAAACCCTCCACAAAGCCATTGAAAACCCCAAAAGAAGCCAGTGCCCAGTTGAGTACCGAGTCCGCCACCGCAACGGTTCCTGGTGTTATGTAGAAGCTGTAGCCACCAACTTGCTGTACGATCCCGCAGTCGAAGGAATCGTGATTAACTGTCACGACATCACTCAGCGCAAACTCGCCGAAGAACAACTGCTGCACGATGCTTTTCACGACGCCCTCACCGGATTGCCCAACCGATCGCTATTTACCGATCGGCTCGAACACGCTCTGAGGCTGGCAAAACGGCGCAAAGACTACTTGTTTGCCGTACTGTTTCTCGATTTAGATAGATTTAAAGTAGTCAACGATTCCCTCGGCCACTCGATCGGCGATCAATTGCTAGTATCGATCGCGCGGCGTCTGGAAGCGTGTCTGAGGCCCGGAGATACAGTGGCCCGCCTCGGAGGAGACGAGTTTGTGCTGTTGCTAGAAGACATCGAGGGCATCAATGAAGCTACCACCATTGTCAACCGCCTGCAAAAGAAAATCACCTCCCCTCTCCTTCTAGACGGACACGAAGTATTTATCACCGCCAGCATCGGCATAGCTTTGAGTTCTGGCGAATACCTGGAACCGACAACCCTGCTGCGCGACGCCGACACAGCAATGTACCGCGCCAAAGAACTCGGCAGAGCCCGACACGAAGTTTTCAACAGTTCCATGCACGCCCACGCTTTGCGGCTGTTGCAGCTAGAAAACGACCTGCGGCGGGCGATCGAATCAATTAGAGACCCGGCCAGAGAAGAAGACTTTCCCCCATCCCCCGAATCAGCCTTACCCCCCTTATCCGCAGCGCCCCAGTTTATTATTCACTACCAGCCGATCGTGTCGATCGCCAATAACACAATTACCGGTTTTGAGGCCCTAGTGCGCTGGCAGCATCCAGAACGCGGCTTAGTTTCCCCCGGTGAATTCATCACCATTGCCGAAGAAACCGGCTTGATCGTACCCCTCGGCCGCTGGGTACTCCGCACAGCTTGCCACCAAATCCGCCAGTGGCAGCAGCTATTTCCCAGCAACCCCCCCTTAAGCGTTAGCGTCAACATTTCTGTCAAACAGTTTTCTCAGCCCGACTTAATTGAATACATCGACCAAGTTCTTCAAGAAACTAACCTCGACGGCAGCAGTTTAAAACTAGAAATTACCGAAAGCGTACTCATAGAAAATTCCGAATCAGTAACAGCAATGCTGGTGCAGCTCAGAACCCGAAACATACACTTGTGCATTGACGACTTCGGCACCGGCTATTCCTCGCTCTCCTACCTGCACCGCTTCCCCACCAATACCTTAAAAATAGACCGCTCTTTTGTTAGCAGGATGGGAGGTGAGTTCGATTTCAGTAAAGGAGGGATTGACCCGACAGAAATTGTGCGGTCGATCGTTACTTTGTCTCACAATTTAGGCATGGATGTAGTAGCCGAAGGAGTCGAAGAAGCCTCGCAACTATCTATACTAAAAGGGTTAAAATGTGAGTACGCCCAGGGATTCTTTTTCTCAAAGGCAGTAGACTCTCAAACAGCAGCAGCCCTAATCCGACAGCAAGCAGAAAATCAGAATTTGCTGACATTTAGTTTGTTAGAGAAAGGTCATTAAAAAAACACGGCATTTTGTGAGTCCCGTTTCAGCATAAAATCTTAAAATATTTTAAAGCTGTCCCTAAATGGCGTCAGTTAATAACTACGGCATCCAAATCACTGTCAACGACCCAAGTCTCAAGACACGCTTGCTTCGGGCCTAAGACTTAAACCCGAGTTGACCAGATGCGTACCTGCGTACTACGTTAACGGTAAGAGTTAAAAAGCTACCAGGGAATGCGAAGCTAGTTCCTTGCCAAGCGAAATTTAGGATTAAATAGACTTATTGGGTTAAATCAGTGTCCTAAATATAGTATCGGCCCTTAACTAAGGCGCAAGCTAACATTACCCCTCTTATAGGGGCTCCTGATGGAGCGAACATTATGCGATCGCGGGTTGCCAGGTTGGAAGTGGTAATTGTCCCACTGAAAGTACATTATAAAAGTACATTATAAAAGTACACTCCCATCTAGCAATCCTCGTGTAATGGCAAGATTCACGGCGGTTGAAACCGCCTAGCCGTTTCCCTCTCAGGTCTAAAGACGCTGAGTTTCCCACTTACGGAATTTTTTTTTTATGACTATTGGCTACCTCGCCCTCGTTCTCCACGCCCACTTGCCTTTTGTCCGCCACCCGGAAAGCGACTACGTTTTAGAAGAAGAATGGCTGTTTGAGGCGATCGCGGAAACCTACATTCCCCTGCTGCAAGTCTTTGAAGGGCTCAAGCGCGACGGCATCGACTTTAAAATTACCATGAGCATGACGCCGCCCTTGGTTGCCATGCTGCGCGACCCCTTGCTGCAAGACCGCTTCGACGACCACTTGGCTAAACTCGAAGAATTAGCGGATCTCGAAATCGAACACAACAGCGGAAACGGTCACCTCCGCTATTTAGCAGAACATTACGCCGCCCATTTCTCTCAAGTTCGCAACTTTTGGGAAAAGTACGATCGAGATTTAGTCAAAGCCTTCAAAGAACACCAAGATACCAACAACCTCGAAATCATCACCTGTGGTGCCACCCACGGCTACCTACCGTTGATGAAAATGTACCCCGAAGCAGTTTGGGCACAAATTCAAGTAGCTTGCGACAACTACGAAGCAAACTTCGGCCGCCGACCAAAAGGCATTTGGCTGCCCGAATGCGCCTACTATGAAGGCTTAGAGCGGATGTTAGCCGACGCCGGCCTCCGCTACTTTCTCACAGACGGTCACGGCATCCTCTACGCCCGCCCGCGTCCCCGCTACGGCAGCTACGCCCCAATTTTCACCGAATGCGGAGTAGCAGCCTTCGGCCGGGATCACGAATCATCGCAGCAGGTTTGGTCTTCCGAAGTCGGCTATCCAGGGGCCGCCGAATACCGCGAATTCTACAAAGATTTGGGCTGGGAAGCTGACTACGATTACATTAAGCCCTACATCATGCCCAACGGCCAGCGGAAAAATACCGGGATTAAATATCACAAAATCACCGGTCGCGGATTGGGTTTAGGCGATAAACAGTTGTACGATCCGTACTGGGCAAGGGAAAAAGCAGCCGAACACGCCAGCAATTTTGCTTTCAACCGGGAACGCCAAGTCGAACACCTCAACGGCATTATGCAGCGTCCGCCGATTATTGTTTCACCTTACGACGCCGAACTTTTCGGTCACTGGTGGTACGAAGGGCCTTGGTTCTTAGATTACCTGTTCCGCAAGAGTTGGTATGACCAAAATACCTACGAGATGACGCACTTAGCCGATTATTTGCGGGGAAATCCGACTCAGCAAGTGTGCCGCCCGTCTCAGTCTAGCTGGGGTTTCCGGGGTTTCCACGAATATTGGCTCAACGATACCAATGCTTGGATTTACCCGCACTTGCACAAAGCTGCGGAACGGATGATTGAGTTGGGAAGTATGGAACCTGCGGATGAATTGCAGTGGCGGGCTTTGAACCAGGCGGCGCGGGAAGTGCTGCTAGCTCAATCTTCTGACTGGGCATTTATCATGCGTACAGGAACGATGGTGCCCTATGCAGTGCGCCGGACTCGATCGCACTTAATGCGCTTTCACAAGCTTTACGATGAAGTGAAAGAAGGGAAAGTTGATTCGGGTTGGTTGGAGAAAGTTGAGGAGATTGATAATATTTTCCCTGAAATTAACTATCGCGTTTATCGATCGCTTTAACGTAAAGTTACTCGTTCCCAGGCTGTGCTCATGTACTCGTTCCCAGGCTCTGCCTGGGGACGCATTCCCGGAGGCTCTGCCTCCTCTTTTTCTCCCCAATCGACGACGCAGAGCCTCTGGATATCGGTTCCCAGGCAGAGCCTAGGAACCAGTTAATCTCCTAATTAGTATTACACCTTTTTTGCCGCTTTTCTCTTCCACCACAAACCCATTCCCGCAGCCACAAACGTACCAACAGCAGTCATCGGTTCCGGTACAGGTTCATACTCATAAATTGCACTAACTGTAGTGTTAGCCACAACCTTACCCCCAAAACTACCTCTAGCCGGACTCCCCAGAATTTGAGTCAAACCAGTTGTCGCCACGCCTGCAGTAAAAGTATCACCATCGCAGCCAGTTAAAGCACTTAAAAACTGCGGCAAATCATAACTCTTCGACACAGTACCAGAAGCCGAACCGCTAACACTTCCCGTACCGCCACTAGCAATCCTCGTTTCCGGCGGACTGGCTAACACACTTAAAGTCAAATTAGGGTCAACTTTTAACAGCGGAATATTCACAGCAATACTTGCATTAATCGCCGCCGTCCCCATAAAATCTCCAGTCAAAGGAGTAATGCTAACACTGTTATTAACAGTAGATTTAACTGTAACATAAGCCCTTAATAGCGTTCCTAACAGCGAATTAAATTTAGGCAAAACCACATTAGTGTTACTATTTAGTGGCTGGGAACCCAGATCCACAGTATAAGTTTGCGTGAGAGTAGCAGCTTGTACAGAAAAACATTGACTGACAACTGCAAAACTCAAACTTCCGCCAACAATTCCCAACTTTTGATAAACATTCATTTCGATAAACCCCTAAAATAATCAATTTGCATTTCGTGCCACGGGTATCCCGCCTGTGATTAATCTGCGATTAAAAACTCCAAACCTGCATAACCCAATTACCCAGCAAGGATGCTAAATAACTCAAAACCAAAACAGTATAAAGTATACTCAAAGGCGCGTAAGCCGCCAAAACCCATCGCGTTTCTGCTGCTTCCTCAATCTCCTCCCTCCGCAACAAGTCCACATAAAAATCAAACGACCTTTGTCGCAGATTGTTAATGCCAGTTCCAGCTACTAACAAATAATAACCGTCAAATCTATTCAACGGATTCAAATTAATTGCAACTGTCAGCAAGGCGGCTACCATCAACAAATAACTAATTTGATGCCAAACCGGATTTGACTGAGAGAACAGCCACATCCAAACAGCAAATGCCCAAATTGTTACTTGAATTAATACTCCGGCGCCTACTACTAAAACCCGCTGTTTCCGCCTGACTAAACTGTATTGATCGGTTGTATCTGTGTAACATCCAGGGATGAGGCACATGAACAACAATCCAATTTCTTTAACTATGCCACCGTAGTGTTTGAGCGTGAAAGCATGACCTAGTTCGTGCAAAGCTATTACCAGCATTGTCAGCAATACAAATTTGAAAATAGTCTCATTTTTTCCGGCTATCCACAACTGCTGATGTGAGGCTGCGACTTCCGCAGAGGAAGCCAACCACACTGCTACGGATGAAGAGATGAAAGCGCACAGCAAAAAGCCAAATTCCCACGTCCACATCCAGCGTAATTTGTCGATGTGCTGCGATAGCCAAACATCGGGATTGACTAGGGGAATTGTGAACGATAGCAGGTTAAATTTGGCTTTCGGTGGCTTGGTTCCTTCTAGCATTCCTGCTTGTGCTAAGTCTCTCAAGAGATTTTGCACATATTCTAAATCGAGGTCGTATTCAGCGAGAATATTAGTTATTGGCTGTTGGCTTAATTGTAAAATTACCTGTTTGTCCAAGTCGTCTACTTGAATACAGGTAATGTCTTCGGGATTGCGAAGTATCCAATGACCGTCGGGATGAGGTATCCACTGCACCGCTGATTTGAGTTGCATGGTTTGGCAGAAGGAAGAAGGAAGAAGGAAGAAGGAAGAAGGAAGAAGGAAGAAGGAAGAAGGAAGAAGGAAGAAGGAAGAAGGA
>NZ_JAUBTL010000062.1:0-45508 GCF_036702475.1 Microcoleus sp. D2_18a_B4 | reverse complement strand
CGTAAGGCTATATCTGCCCATTCTTGTAACTTTTTTATGCCTTCTCTTGTTCCCCAATCTTAGACCTGAATCCTTACAGTAATTGTAGCGCATTAGCTCGAATTGAAGCATCAATGGGAAATGCAGTTAATTCCGCGATCGCCCCTTGCTGCACCCGGCCCCTACCCAACATCCGCAACCACATAGTCTCTGGAGTCCTCGCTAGCTGGTGAATAGCGATTAAGCCAACTCTCCAAACCTCCGATAAAAAATAAACTCCTCTCCCCCAGCCCTCCGACTCTTCAGGAGTCCGAAAACCAAAACTGCTTAATAAAGCCTCCGAAGCAGTAGGAGTGAGAATCCACAACATCGGTAATTGTCTTTCCTCAAAACGTTGATCTTGTCGATTAGCCCGCCGCCCCAGTTCTGCCCTACTATTTAATAACTTAACGACACAGCTAAAAATTCCCTCAGCAGTCACAGGATTGCGAAACGGTTCAATTATGGCCGCCGTTGCAGCCATTTTACCTAACAAACCCAAACTTTGGACATATTCGCCCTCAAAAGAAGTTGGTTGAAACCAAACATCAATTTCTCTAACTTCAGCAGTGACATTTTTGCTCGTTTCTACTTCTCCAAGAGGCGACAATAACTCTTGCAGGTATTCTTTTGCAAACTGATCGTGGGGAAACTTAGTCATATGATTTTAGATTTTAGATTTTAGAAGCAGGTTGTCTACCACGGCACTCCTCGCGCATCGGAAAAATCTGCATCTAGAACCGCCCCTCGATCGAAAACAGCATCAGTTAAATCAGCCTTTCTAAACGACGTTATCGATAATTTTTCTATTTCTTCAACAGCAATAAAAAAGCCGATCGCAGTTAACCCAAGAATTACCCCAGAAACCAAAAACAAGACAATTCCCCTGAGAGTATCTCCGCCCAAAAATGTCACAATACCGCTAGCCCCGATCGCAGCAGCAGCCCCAGCCACAGCCCCCGCCACAATTCCAGCCTCGCACCGAGTCGCAGCAATCGCCGTCGCAGCGGTTCCAGCCACAGCCACAGCCCCCGCATCCGCCCCGGCTATCAGTCCAGTCAAAGCCCCAGCAGCCGTCACTGTCACCGCTGTCACCCCAGCCCTAGCAATCAAATTTCTCACCCGCCTGCGGCTTTGTCCGGTTCTGACACCCTGAAAATTTGCCCCCCTCAAAATCGCCCCGGTGAAATTGCAGCCTCGAATGTCGCAACCGCTGAAATTCGCCCCTGACAAGTCAAGCCCTTTAAAAGAACGGTTCCGCAAGTTTTGGTTAGCAAAATTGAGATTTCGAGGTTGAGTCATTCGATTTTAGATTTTAGATTTTAGATTTTAGATTAACCAACCAAAGGGGTGGGATTATAGATTTTAGATTATAGATTTTAGATTAAGCAACCACAGGGCATTTAAAATAAAGCCTGTGGTTTATAACGAGTTTCCATGTCTCCCATCTCCGAATCCCCATTTTCCCCCGAACAAATTGCCGGTGAAAGACTCACACCTGAAGAATATGAAGAAATCGTTCAGCGTCTTGGCCGCCATCCTAATAAAGCTGAATTGGGAATGTTCGGCGTCATGTGGAGCGAACACTGCTGTTACAAAAATTCGCGGCCACTATTAAAACAGTTTCCCACAGAGGGCGATCGAATTCTCGTCGGGCCTGGAGAAAATGCCGGCGTCGTAGACTTGGGAGACGGCTTGCAACTCGCCTTCAAAATTGAATCCCACAACCACCCGTCAGCAGTCGAACCTTTCCAAGGTGCAGCAACCGGTGTCGGCGGGATTCTCCGCGATATCTTCACAATGGGTGCTCGCCCGATCGCACTTTTAAATTCCCTACGTTTCGGCAACTTAGACGATGCTAAAACTCAGAGATTGTTCAAAGGCGTAGTATCGGGAATTTCCCATTATGGAAATTGCATCGGAGTACCCACAGTTGGCGGCGAAGTTTACTTCGATCCTGCTTATTCCGGCAACCCCCTAGTTAACGTCATGGCCTTGGGTTTAATGGAAACTCAAGAAATCGTCAAATCCGGGGCATCGGGAATCGGAAATCCCGTGCTTTATGTCGGTTCAACTACTGGCAGAGATGGCATGGGAGGAGCAAGTTTTGCCAGTGCAGAATTGACCGACAAATCAATGGACGATCGCCCCGCAGTCCAAGTAGGAGATCCATTTTTAGAAAAATCCTTAATTGAAGCTTGTTTAGAAGCATTCAAAACAGGTGCAGTCGTCGCCGCCCAAGACATGGGTGCGGCGGGAATCACCTGTTCCACATCAGAAATGGCAGCCAAAGGCGGCGTCGGCATTGAATTCGATTTAGACAAAGTTCCCGTTCGAGAAAGTGGCATGATTCCCTACGAATACCTGCTTTCAGAATCCCAAGAACGGATGTTGTTTGTTGCCCAAAAAGGACGGGAACAGGAATTAATCGATATTTTCCACAGATGGGGATTGCACGCCGTAGTAGCGGGTACAGTCATCGAAGAGCCGATCGTCCGAATTCTATTTAAAGGCGAAATCGCTGCCGAAATTACCGCAACTGCTTTGGCAGATAACACGCCAATTTATCACCGAGAATTGTTGACAGAGCCGCCAGAATATGCTAAAAAAGCATGGGAATGGACGGCAGATTCCCTGCCACAATCCACAGTTAAAGGTATCGAAATTAACGGCAATTTCCAAACTTGGAATCAGATTTTGCTGACGCTTTTAGATACTCCCACCATCGCTTCTAAACGCTGGGTTTATCGCCAATACGACCATCAAGTGCAAAACAATACTGTTGTTTTACCGGGAGGCGCTGATGCTGCGGTTGTCAGATTGCGTCCGCTAGAACCCTGCCACTCTTCCCTTGCTAACGGGTTAGAAGTACACCCCCTTGCTAAGGGGGATCTACTGAGAGAAAATGCTGTTTCTCTAGCTTCCGAAAGCAAACAGGAAGAAGAGGTAATTCCTCTATTTACAAAGGCACAAGGTAGGGAAACTCCCAAACTTTCTCCCCCCCTTAGCAAGGAGGAAGCGCCGCAGGGGGCTATTCCCGGAGTTGCTGCAACGGTTGATTGCAATTCTCGTTATGTTTATCTCGATCCTTATGAAGGTGCAAAAGCAGTCGTAGCGGAAGCAGCGAGAAATTTAAGTTGTGTGGGCGCTGAACCTCTGGCAGTTACGGATAATTTGAATTTTGGCAGTCCTGAAAAGCCTATCGGATATTGGCAGTTAGCGTCAGCTTGTCGCGGGATTGCTGATGCTTGTCGGGAGTTGGGAACGCCTGTTACTGGCGGCAATGTTTCTCTTTACAATGAAACGGTTGATGCTGAGGGGAATCCTCAACCAATTTATCCGACTCCGGTAATCGGAATGGTGGGGTTAATTCCCGATTTGACGAAGCTTTCTGGTCAAGCTTGGCTAAAGAAAGGTGATTTAATTTATGTGCTGGGAATGGGGCGGCACGACACGGAGAATGACACGGATACACGGATGGATTTGGGTGAATCTTCGCTATCTGAAAGCTCAAAAATCGAAACTTCTCCTACTTTGGGAGGTTCGGAATATTTAGCGGCAATTCACGGGATTGTCGCTGGGAAACCGCCAAGGATAGATTTTGAGTTAGAAAGAAAAGTGCAATCGGTTTGTCGCGATGGAATTCGGCAAGGTTGGGTATGTTCTGCCCATGATTGTGCGGAAGGTGGAATTGCGATCGCCCTCGCGGAATCTTGTATTTCTGCTAAAATGGGTGCGGAAATTCATCTCAGTTACAATTCGGAAAAGGTCGGCCGCTGGGATGAAATTTTGTTTGGTGAAATGGGCAACTGCATTGTAGTTTCAGTCGCACCGAAAAATCAACAGATTTGGGAGTCTTACCTGCAAGAACATTTGACAAAAATGTGGCATAAAATTGGTGTGGTTTGCTGTGCTGAATCACCTTTGCGGGTTGTGAGTGCTGATAATCAAGTGTTAATTGAGGTTGCGATGGGTGAGATGGGCGATCGATTCTATAATGCGATCGAGCGTCGAATTGGATCTGTTTGATTAGCCGTAGGGTGCGTCGCATCGACAATCTGTAAGTTAGATCAAAAATCTCACAGCGACGCACCACACAATAGTCAGGTGCGTCGCCATCTCAAATTTGTAAATTCCATCAAAAATTTCGCAGCGACGCACCCTACAAATTAGCTGTGTCAATCCCCCAATTCATCTATACAATATAAACATTATCATTCATAAAACAAATGATTTGCTGTATCAATCCCAACTGCGAAAAGCCTGAAAACCCCTACGGGCATACATATTGCATCGATTGTGGCGTCAAACTCGTACCAATTCTGCGAAGCCGTTTCCGCATGATCAAATTTCTTGGTCAAGGCGGCTTCGGCAGAACCTATTTAGCAGAAGATATTGATAAACTAAATCAACCCTGTGTCGTTAAACAATTAGCACCAAATGTCCAGGGAACTTGGGCGATTAACAAAGCGGTAGAATTATTTCAGCAAGAAGCCAAACAACTACAACAGCTAGGACAACATCCCCAAATTCCATCACTAGATGCCTATTTTGAACAAGACAACTATCTGTATCTCGTACAACAGTTTGTCGATGGTGATAATTTATTAAAGCTTTTCCAAAATCGGGGAATTTGGCAAGAAAGCCAAGTTAAGCGACTATTACTCGAACTCTTACCTGTTCTCAAGTTTATTCACGAACAAAAAATCATTCACCGCGATATCAAGCCTGAGAATATTATGCGCCGTCGCAGCGATGGTTTGTTAGTTCTCATTGATTTCGGAGTTTCCAAACAGTTGTCTGGAACAGTGATGTCGAGACTGGGAACACAAATTGGTTCGGATGGTTATGCACCGCTTGAACAAATGCAAGGGGGTGAAGCTTATGCAGCCAGTGATTTGTTTAGCTTGGGGGCGACGGCTTTTCATCTACTGACGGGGGTATATCCTTTTAGTTTGTGGGTGGAACATGGTTATAGTTGGACTGCAAATTGGCAGCAACATTTGAAAATTCCCATAGACAAGGGATTGGCATTGATTCTTTCTAAGTTGTTAGCAAAAGATATCCAGCAGCGCTATCAATCAGCAGAGGAAGTTCTCAAAGATTTTCGACGTCAGTCAATACCAACTTTTGCGCCGACACCAACTTTTGCGCCAATATCAACTCCCAAGCCGACACCAAATCCTGCGCCAATATCAACTCCCAAGCCGACACCAAATCCTGCGCCAATATCAACTCCCACGCTGACTTTACAAAGGTTTGACTTTGAAGTGGTGACAGTTAATGCACGGGGTAATATAACTAACCGTCAACGCCATCAAGCACAATTTATTAGTGAAAATTTAGGTAGCGGTGCAATCTTGGACATGGTAGCAATTCCTGGTGGCAGTTTCGTGATGGGTTCTCCCAGTACGGAAACAGGACGACGTGACAATGAAGGGCCGCAGCATAATGTGAATATCCCTCCTTTTTTTATGGGTAAATATGAAGTCACTCAAGCACAATACCAAGCAGTGATGGGAAATAACCCATCTAATTTCAAAGGTGCGAAACGTCCAGTAGAAAATGTAAATTGGGATGAGGCTGTGGAATTCTGCCGTAAACTTACTCAAAAAACAGGCAAGACTTATCGTTTACCATCGGAAGCGGAATGGGAATATGCTTGTCGCGCGGGAACTACAACACCTTTCTATTTTGGTGACACAATTACGCCAGATTTAGTTAATTATAATGGCAATTATCCCTACGGTGCTGCATCAGAGGGATTTTGGCGCGAACAAACAACAGATGTGGGGAGTTTTCCGCCCAATGTGTTTGGTTTATACGATATGCATGGCAATGTTTGGGAATGGTGCAGCGATAAATGGCATCGTAATTATAGTGGCGCACCGACTGACGGAAGTTCTTGGGAAACTGGAACAGATAATGACCGAGTGCAGCGTGGTGGTTCCTGGAACGACTGTGCGGTCCATTGCCGTGGTGCCCTTCATGACGGGGGTTCGGCGGTCTATCGCCGCAGGCCCGTCGGTTTTCGCGTAGCTCTGCTTTCCGCGTAGTCTCCGGTTTTTGGTTCTGTGCTGTAGTCTCCCGCGAGCTAAGTAGTAGTAGTGGTAGGGTGCGTCGCATCAAAAATCTGTAAGGAAGATCGACAATTTCACAGCGACGCACCACACAATAGTAAGGTGCGTCGCATTAAAAATCTGCAAATTGCCTAGAAAATTTCACAGCGACGCACCCTACAAATTAGGCTAATTTTTTCAATCGCCCTATCAATCGTCGATTCAATCGCCCAGTCAATCTATACAATATAAACAATATCATTCAGACAATAAATGATTTGCTGTATCAATCCCGACTGCCCCAATCCTCAAAACCCCGACGGGCAAACATATTGCATCAGTTGTGGTCTTCAACTCGGACCCATCCTGCGAAATCGTTTCCGCATGATCAAACTCCTCGGTCAAGGTGGCTTCGGCAGAACTTATTTAGCAGAAGATATTGATAGACTAAATCAACGCTGTGTCGTTAAACAATTAGCACCCGATGTCCAGGGAACTTGGGCGATTAACAAAGCTGTAGAATTATTTCAGCAAGAAGCCCGACAACTGCAACAGCTAGGACAACACCCCCAAATTCCATCACTTGATGCCTATTTTGAACAAGACAAATATTTGTATCTCGTACAGCAGTTTGTCGATGGTGATAATTTGTTGACGCTTTTCCAAAATCAGGGAATTTGGCAAGAAAGCCAAGTTAAGCAACTATTACTCGAACTTCTACCTGTTCTCAAGTTTATTCACCAACAAAAAATTATTCACCGAGATATCAAGCCTGAGAATATTATGTGCCGTCGCAGCGACGGTGTGTTAGTGCTGATTGATTTCGGAGTTTCCAAACAGTTGTCGGGAACAGTGATATCGCGACAGGGAACGCAAATTGGTTCGCATGGTTATGCACCGCTTGAACAAATGCAAGGGGGTGAAGCTTATGCAGCCAGCGATTTGTTTAGCTTGGGGGCGACGGCTTTTCATCTACTGACGGGGGTACATCCTTATGGTTTGTGGACGGAACACGGTTATAGCTGGACAGGAAATTGGCAGCAACATTTGAAGAGTCCCATAGACAAGGAATTGGAATTAATTTTATCTAAGTTGTTGGCAAAAGATATGCAGCAGCGCTATCAATCAGCAGAGGAAGTTTTAAGAGATTTTCAAGGTCAGTCAAGACAATCTCCCGCACCGACACCAATTCCCACAATTCCTGTGATTCCACAGCACTCTTTGCCGTTACGAACTAACACAACCAGGCGAGGTTTCTTGCAATTAGCGGGTTTTGCTGGGGGAGGATTTGCATTAGCTGTGCTGGGTCAAAGTTTGTTGAACAACAAATCTTCTTCATCTTCACCAAATCTTCAACCTTCATCCAACAAGGCGGCCCCATCTCCTAAATCATCAGCTCAAAAATCATCTCCAAAAACTACAGCCAAAAGTTCATCGCCAAAACCATCTCCACAATCTGTAGCAGAAAGTCCATCGCCAAAACCATCTCCCAAACCATCTCCAAAACTCGCACCCGAAACTCCACAACCTAAGCCATCTTCCAATGCTTTAAAAAGCTTTACTTTTGAAACAGTGACAGTCAACTCAACGGGGCAAATCGCTAACCGCCGTCAAGGAAAAGCACAGGCTTTTATAGAAAATATGGGGAATGGTATTACTCTAGACATGGTAGCAATTCCTGGCGGCAGTTTTGTGATGGGTTCGCCCGATACGGAAGCAGGACGAAGTAGCTATGAAGGGCCGCAGCGTACTGTAAATATCCCTGCTTTTTTTATGGGTAAATATGAGATCACTCAAGAACAATACCAAGCGGTGATGGGAAATAACCCTTCTGAGTTCAAAGGTGCGAAACTTCCTGTCGAAAAAGTAAGCTGGAATGACGCTGTGGAATTCTGCAAGCGGCTTTCTAAAAAAACTGGCAAGACTTATCGCTTACCTTCAGAAGCGGAATGGGAATATGCTTGCCGCGCCGGAACTAAAACACCTTTCTATTTTGGTGAAACAATTACCCCGGATTTAGTTAATTATAATGGCAATAATCCCTACCCTGGGGCATCGAAGGGACTTTACCGCAAACAAACAACTGATGTCGGGAATTTTTCACCCAATGCTTTTGGACTTTATGATATGCACGGAAATGTTTGGGAATGGTGCAGTCATCTCGACAACGATCGAAGCGATCGCCGGGTGCGGTGTGGCGGTTCCTGGAAGGACGCTGCGGTGAATTGTCGCAGTGCGTATCGTCTTAGCAATTTGGCGGGCGATCGTTACTCGGACATCGGTTTTCGCGTGGCTTTGGTTTCCGCGTAGTCTCCGGTTTCTGGTGTTGTGCTTTAGTCTCCCGCGAGGACTTTTCTTTTAAGGCTTGGCGGTGTTAACCTGGTTGATAAATATAGTCCTGGACGCATCAAAAGCTTCATAACCGGGTTTTTTGCGGTTTTTGCGGTTTGTAGCGCGTCTTCTGGGCAAAAAAACCGGTTTCTGACCACCCGTGCATAAGTCCTATAATAGTTAAAATATGCCAAGGTCACACATTAGGAAGGATAAAAAATATGACCCTCAATCTTCCTCTTCCCGATTCAATTCAAAATTTTATTAACGAACAAGTGGCAATCGGAGGCTACAGTAATGCAGCGGAATACATCTTGCACCTAATTCGCCAAGAACAAGCAAGATCCGCACGGGTTGAGTCGTTATTGTTGGCTGGTTTGGATAGTGGCAATTCTATAGAGATTACCGATGATTGGTGGGAGCAAAAACGCGCTCAGTTGGTGCAGAAACTTGACCGACAGCAGCGATGAATGTAGCATCTCAGCAGTTGCCTAATTTAACGGCCCAAACCAAGTCAGAAGCCCTAGTGATTATAGCAGATAGCGGCTTTGTATTCAAAACTAAAACAGAGGGTGGATATGAAACATTCGAGCATCCTGATGGTAGTTTAATTCATATTAGACCCGCTGGTGAAATTGTCCGAACCGGGCCTAAAATTAAAAACGATCACGGTAAAAGTTACCGCCGCCGATACGACCAGTTTGGCAATCAGATTCAATTTATCCCAGGTTCAAGCACCCACAGTACCGGATAAAATATAATTATATGACTCTTACAGCCGTGAAGCGTAGCTATCCCGTAGGGAATCGCCCTTTAAAACATTTTTGCATAGAAGACTTGAAAAGTGCCGACCTTGCAGGCATTACTCTAATCCCCCAACCTTTAACCTTGCGCTTAGACTTTACATTCGGAACCGGGATTTATGACACTTCCATCGAATTCTATCAACTCGTTCATCAGGTAATCTCTCAACCAGTCCACTCCGACTCAGAAGAGTCTTGCTTCTGGGTGGGTAACGCAGAATTAAGACAATTGACAGAAGATAAGAGTCAAATTTTATCTACTTTGTCCTATCCTTTTCAAAATCAAGCCGGTTTGGTTGAGACAGGTTCTTCGGCTCTTTTCTACTTTCGACTGGAAGGGGATATTTGTATCGAAGTAGTTTGCGGTAGTTACAAAATTTTTCAAGAATTGGAATCGGCGGTTGAAACCGCGTCTACACCAACGAAAACCTGATGGTGCGTGGGTTGAAGCTGTAGGGTGCGTCGCCTGAAACAATCTCCAAGTAAGAGGCCAATCTCATACCGACGCACCTACACAATACGACATTACTTAATACTCGATCGCGCCCAAAATTGACTTTACATGGCCGCACAGATTCCCATGATAATATAGTATGTCAATCTCACAGAAAAGTCAAGCTCGATCGCCCTTAAATTCTAATATTTCAAAAAGCCCGTGAAGCAATTTTATAATTTATTTGCCATTGCACGATCGCCGATCTATTCGTTCCCCTCTCCTGAGACGAGAGTTTTACTTTTAAGCGATTTCAAGAGACTGTTGGCGAATTTAAAAATTGTTTCACCCCTCACCCCCTAAAAATAGTGGCTTTGGACTAAATATTTAATTAACCATATAGCTATTAAGTAGCCAGAACGAAAGAAAATGCTGCATTCGTGATGTGAGGGGTAACACCCTTGGCGAATTCGCCAACAGTATTTTTCAATCGCCGATTCCCTCGCCCACAATTAATCAAGGTTAATATAGGATCAGGGGGCGATCGATACTACAATGCCATTAAACGCCGCATCGCTTCTGTCTGAAATGCTACACGATTTGGAAATAATGACAGATCCGTGGCAAGATTAAGGGAATGTTAAGTTATGCGACGCTTTCGCAAACAAGATTTCCCGCTGAAACTGTCCCCCTAACCCACCTTCCCCATTAGGAACCCACCCATCTATGATTCCCAACCATTCCTTCGCGGCTGACGAGCATTCTAGCAAACCCGACAAGCCCGAGGAAGCTTGTGGCGTTTTCGGTATCTACGCACCGGGTGAAGATGTCGCCAAGTTGACCTACTTCGGTTTGTATGCCTTGCAGCACCGGGGTCAGGAATCAGCAGGAATTGCCACCTTTGACGGTGAAAAAGTCCACCTGCACAAAGATATGGGACTGGTTTCCCAAGTCTTCAACGAATCGAGTTTAGGTCACTTGCCCGGTAACTTAGCCGTAGGACACACTCGCTACTCTACTACCGGCTCGTCGCGCGTGGTCAACGCTCAGCCTGTGGTTGTCGAAACTCGTTTGGGAAGTCTGGCATTAGCACATAACGGGAATCTTGTCAATACAAAAGAATTGCGGGAAGAATTGCTGTCTCGGAAGTGCGAGTTTGTCAGCACGACCGATTCAGAGGCGATCGCAGTGGCGATCGGTTCCGAGGTAGACAAGGGCAAAGACTGGCTGGAAGCAGCGATCAGTGCGTTTGCTATGTGCCAAGGAGCCTTTAGTTTGACGATCGCCACTCCCAAAGGCGTGATGGGAGTCCGCGACCCCCAGGGCGTCCGCCCGCTGGTAATTGGCATCCTCCCCACAACTCCGGTACGATACGTTTTAGCATCGGAAACTTGTGGCTTGGATATTATCGGTGCTGAATTTTTGCGGGACGTAGAACCGGGGGAATTAGTTTGGATTACAGAGGAAGGTATGGCTTCCTTCCACTGGAGTCAGCAGCAGAAGCGCAAACTTTGCATCTTTGAAATGATCTATTTTGCTCGCCCCGATAGCCAAATGGAAGGTGAAAGTTTGTACAGCTACCGACTGCGGATCGGGCGTTTGTTGGCAGCAGAATCTCCGGCTGATGCTGATATAGTCATCGGCGTTCCCGATTCTGGAATCCCGGCGGCGATCGGCTTTTCTCAAGCTTCCGGCATTCCTTACGCCGAAGGATTGATTAAAAACCGCTACGTGGGGCGCACTTTTATTCAACCGACTCAGACAATGCGGGAGTCAGGAATCCGCATGAAACTCAACCCTCTCAAAGATGTCTTGGAAGGAAAGCGGGTAATTATTATCGACGATTCGATCGTGCGCGGTACAACCAGTCGAAAAATCGTCAAAGCCTTGCGGGATGCTGGCGCAACCGCAGTTCACATGAGAATTTCTTCGCCACCGGTGACACATCCTTGTTTCTACGGGATCGACACAGACAATCAAGATCAGTTGATTGCTGCTACTAAGTCAGTCGCAGAAATCGGCACCCAAATTGGGGTAGATTCTTTGGCTTTCTTGAGTTGGGATGGAATGCTAAGGGCGACTAACGAAGACCCGATGAGTTTTTGTTCGGCTTGTTTCACCGGTGATTATCCGATCGACGTTCCAGAAATGGTAAAACGGTCTAAGCTCATATTAGAAAAAGCTGCAACCTAGAAAATCCAAAAGCGAGAAAGCGATCGCCCGTCACTTTCCGCAATTTATGGATTTTCAAGTTTTTCTGGTAAGTCATTGCCAGAATGTGTGTAGAAATGTTACATTAACTTAGCTTTAGCAATTCTTGCAGAATTGGTGAACTGTAGTGAACAGTCGCTTGGCTAGAACTTGTGTGAAACCGAACCCTCGGATTGGAGATTGGAGATTGGAGATTGGAGATTTGTGCTTGAATCTAAAATCGCCAATCTAAAATCGGTGGTTTTTCCCTACACTCTCGTTCACAATTCCTGCTCGAAACGCTGTATGCTACCTGCAGACTGGAGGTAGTTCCTCCAGATGTCCACTCTCAGATTGAAGTCGCATTTCGCACCAACAACGGGCACATGAGATTTTTTCAGATAACAGGGTCGATCGCACTAATTTTTCCCACACAAGTATTCCACAAGCCAACTTGCTTGAGAATCGCGGACGGGCTATTCATGCGAACTAAATAACTTTAGAAACCCTTGCAGAGTAAAAATATGGCTCCTTGCAGGTTGAATGTTACCTCACCTGCATAGGGGATACAACCCCCCGACTCCTGTCCGGGAGAGCCAAAAAATTTAGATATTAGTTAACCCCCCAGATTCATCTGTGGAGTGAATCTAAAATCTAAAATCTAAAATCTAAAATCGATTGACTGTTAAAAGAAGGCGGAATGCGGTTTCTCAAGTCAGCTTAAATCGGAAACTTCGTGCAATCAAATACTGTTCTCAATCCCGCGAGCAATCCAGGCTCATCCTCTCGTACAACAGAGTTACCTTTTACTCTTGCTGATATCAAGGCAGCCATTCCAGCCCACTGTTTTGAGCCCTCGGCATGGAAATCTCTGGCTTATTTCTTTTTAGATATTGGCATCATCGCAGGTTTGTATGCGATCGCCTACACCCTCGATTCCTGGCTCTTTTATCCAATCTTTTGGTTGATGCAAGGAACCATGTTTTGGGCATTGTTTGTAGTGGGCCACGACTGCGGACACGGTTCATTTTCTAAGAGCAAATGGCTCAACAACCTGATCGGACACCTCTCCCACGCTCCAATTCTCGTGCCCTTCCACGGTTGGCGGATTAGTCACAGAACCCACCACGCAAATACAGGCAGCTTAGATAACGATGAAAGCTGGTATCCGGTATCGGAAAGCAAATACAATCAAATGCCTTGGTACGAAAAGCTGGGACGCTTTTATTTGATGTTATTTGCCTACCCAATTTATCTATTTCGCCGATCGCCCGATCGGGTAGGTTCTCACTTCATGCCCGGTAGCCCGATTTTCCGTCCCTCCGAAAAATGGGATGTGTTGACAAGTTCCGCATCCTTGGTACTGATGGTAGGCTTTTTAGGCGCGCTAACCTATCAGTTTGGTTGGCTGTTTTTACTCAAGTTCTACTTGGTTCCCTATGTAGTGTTCGTGATGTGGCTGGATTTGGTAACATTCCTGCACCACACTGAGGCGGATATTCCTTGGTACCGCGGAGATGATTGGTCTTTCTTGAAAGGTGCATTGTCTACGATCGATCGCGACTACGGAATCATCAATTCCATCCATCACGATATCGGCACCCACGTAGCCCACCACATTTTCTCGACAATGCCGCACTATCACTTGAAGGAAGCAACGGAAGCAATTAAACCAGTGTTGGGCGATTATTATCGCAAGTCAACCGATCCAATTTGGAAGAGCTTTATTCGCTCTTACTGGGATTGTCATTTTGTCTCCGATACAGGTTCTGGAGTTTACTACGAATCACCTAACAGTCGGCGATCGGCTGAAGTTAAGTAGTTTAAAGAAACAATAGAATATGCAAAAACTCGGCTTCTTAAAGAAACCGGGTTTTTCTTTTTTGCGCGTGTTTGATAATAAAATGTTCCACATCTGGAGGGGTGACAAGCCACCCCAAACCCAGAGGTCTCTTCTTTGTGGAACAGGCCCGAAAGCCTGTTACGAAAAAATATATCAGCCACTGGTTTGTACCCCAAACATCCGGGATAGCCCACAGTTTTTAAATTTAAGACTGCGATTTTTCCAAAGCTTGTATTACTACTTCAGCCTTTGCAGTCCAACCAATAATACCGCCTTGGGCGCGAATCATATCGATCGCACTCTCTTTAAACTCTGGAAAGTAGCTGGCTGTAGCATCCTCAACGAGTAAACATTCAAACCCCCGATCGTTAGCCTCACGCATAGTTGTTTGAACGCAAACCTCAGTCGTGACTCCAGTAAAAATTAGGTGAGTAATCGCTTTTTCACGAAGAATTAATTCCAAATTAGTGTGATAAAAAGCGCCCTTGCCTGGTTTATTAATTACTATTTCATCAGGCCTAGGTGTCAATTCTGGGATAATTGAATTCCCCGGCTCCCCCAAAATTAAAATTCGTCCCATTGGGCCTCGATCGCCAATTTTTAGTTTACTTTGACCCCGCTTTTGCTTAGAGGGAGGACAATCAGAAAGGTCAGGTTGATGACCTTCAATAGTGTGAACAATAGGGAGATGGCGATCGCGAAATGCCTCTAACAACTGCTTTACCGTTGGCACGATCGCCTGTAGTTGGCTGACATCATTGCCTAAAGCTTCGCCAAATCCCCCAAGCTGCAAAAAATCTCGCTGCATATCGATGATAACCAAAGCCACACCGCCAGAGACTGGCAGTTCATAATCATAAGGTTGGGCAGATATTAAGACCATAGCGATATAGGTTTTTCCCAAATTACTAGAACTATGCAACCAGCTTGACTGACAACACTGTGATTACTGTTAGGCGGGTTAATCACAAAAGTTCCGGCTTGGTGTTCGCCATTCTGGTCAGTTTGCGATCCAGTTAGTACATAAATATGTTCAAAACCAGTATGCGTGTGCCTTGGGACACTTGCTCCCGGCTGATACCGCAATATAGCAGCAGCCGATCCACTTGTGTTGTCACCATAAAGTCGGTAGATTTCCACCCCATCACGGAATGGTTGCCAAGCCAACTCATTCTGCCACGCGGCGATATTAGGTAAATCCTTAAGGAGCAAAGTTTTGTTCAGTAGTTCAGTCATAGGTATTCCCAAATTGATTAGTGTCCTGCCATACTCTTACCGATCTGAACAAAATCTGCATCTGCGATCGCACTTTCATAAGTAAAATTCCCGCCACTTATTACTAGAATTCGATCGGACAACTTCAGCAGTTCATCTAAATCTTCGCTCACCAATAACACAGCTACACCTCGGTTGCGAGCCTCAATAATCTGACCGTGAATGTACTCCACAGCAGCAAAATCTAGACCAAAGCAAGGATTAGCGGCAATTAGTAACCTAATATGTTCGGAAGAGAGTTCCCGCGCTAATACTGTGCGCTGTACATTTCCCCCCGACAGATTGCCGATAGGCGTATCTGGCGAAGGCGTTTTAATTTTGAAAGTATTAATTAAGCTCTTAGCCGCCTGCCTAATTTCTTTCAGGATGAGTAAGATACTTGCTTTAGCTTGAGGAGGGCGGTCAAACGTCCGCAGGGCTAAATTTTCTGCCACACTCATGTGTGGCACACAAGCATTATGAAGGGGTTCTTCTGGTAGTGCGAAAACCTGATGTTTAAACATCTCGGCTCGTGTTGCTGTATAAACTTCGCCATTGACCAGCACATTTCCACCTGTAGCAGAACGCTGACCAGCCAACACCTCCACCAGTTCCCGCTGACCATTGCCAGAGATACCTGCAATCCCAACAATTTCGCCGCTGTGAACTGTGAGATTTACTCCTGTCAATACCTCCAGACCGTTGTCTTTATCGGCATGAAGGTCTTTAACTTCAAGGACAGGAATAGTCGTTGGGGGGGCTGTCTTTTCAACTTGTTTTGGCTCACGCCTTTCACCCATCATCATTTCAGACATATCCGAGACAGTCAGATCCTTTACCAAACCCTGACCTGCAAACTTTCCTTTACGCAGCACCGTAATGCTATCGCAAAACGCCATCACTTCCCGGAATTTGTGACTGATAATTAACACGCTTAATCTTCCAGCAGTAACTTCTGCGCGCAGTAAACCTAAAACCTCATCGGCTTCCTGCGGAGTAAGCACCGAAGTAGGTTCGTCCAGAATCAAGATCCGACTCTGAAGATATATCTGTTTAAGAATTTCTAGCTTTTGTTTTTCCCCGGCAGCTAATTGAAACACCGGGGTATCTAGAGGAACTCGGAAAGGAGCAGTTTTCATAAAAGCCTTCAACCGATCGTACTCGGCTTTCCAATTAATCAAATTAGGGCTATCAAAGCGGGACAAAACCAGATTTTCCGCTACCGTCATCGCAGGCACAGAGGTGAAGTGCTGGTAAACCATGCCAATGCCGTACTTATGAGCATCGCGAGGACTTGCGATCGCACTTTCCTGTCCATCAATCAAGACTTTGCCTGAAGTAGGAGTATAGAAACCCATGACACATTTAACAAGGGTACTTTTGCCTGCTCCGTTCTCGCCCAGCAAAGCATGAAACGTCCCTGGTTTTAGCGTCATCGAGAAGTTATCAAGTGCAGTCATCGTGCCAAACCGCTTAGTCATGTTAACCACCTCTAGTTCTGGTGGTTGAATAAAGTTTTGAATTGGGAATTTTGAGTCGTGAATTTCCAGTGCTAATTTTCGATCTATAGAATCAGTTACTTCCGTCATGTTTTTGTCTCCGTTGTAAAGTTTCCCGCTTATCGGCTACTTATGAGATTTAAATTTTTAGTGAGACCGCCCGGTTGATTTCACTGTTTTAAGTATTAACCTCACTTAGTAATATTTGCCTTCTTATCTGCGTTTGTCTGCGTTTATCTGTTTTCATCGGCGGTTAAAATTTAACCCCTGATTCCTACCGATAAAGTTTCACATTACTCTTAAACTCCCGTTCCCACCTAACATAATATAACTTGACTTTTTCCTCAAAATTCATCATTCAAAGCTTTGATAAATGCTTCTGAATCAGCAACCGTTCCAAACACTCCTCCCTGCATCTGGATCATCTTAAGTGCCGCCAAATGGTTGCCATAATCTGTTGCGCCTGTACAGTCAGATAAGAGCAAACATTCATAACCGCGATCGTTTGCATCTCGCATTGTGGTATGCACGCAGACATCGGTTGTAATGCCAGCCAAAACAATATTTTGAATGCCCTTACGTTTCAGTAACAGATCTAGATCCGTAGCATAGAAGGAGCCTTTTCCAGGCTTGTCAATCACCGCTTCACCAGGCAAAGGTGCGAGTTCTGGAATGATTTCCCAGCCTGCTTCACCTCGAACGAGAATTCTACCGCAGGGGCCGGGATCGCCAATTCCGGCGTTAATTTGGCGCGATCGCCACTGCTTGTTTTCTGGTAAATCTGCTAAGTCGGGGCGGTGTCCTTCGCGGGTGTGCATGATATGGAAGTGCTTCGCCCGTGCCACTTCTAAGACTTGCTTGATTGGCTCAATAGGAGCGCGAGTCAGTGACAAGTCGTAGCCCATCTTATCAACATATCCACCAATGCCGCAGAAATCAATTTGCATATCAATTATCAGCAGCACCGTATTTTCTGGGCGCAAATCGCCATTGTAAGGATAAGGATATGGTTCAGCTTCTACAAAACGTCCCATGTTTTCTTCCTTGCGATAAATTCCTGTTTTATGTGCTAGTTCCTAAAGATCCAGGCGCGCCTGTCAAAGTTCGTTTCGGCGAACAAGTAATAATCATGATCGCCAGCGTCAGGATGTAGGGCGAAGCATTGAATAAGTAGTAATAGGAATCGACCCCTACTGATTGCAAAGCGGGGCCGATCGCCTGTGCTCCCCCAAATAGCAACGAGGCGTATAAGCACTGAACTGGATTCCAACGGGCAAAAATTACCAGCGCTACCGCCATCAGTCCTTGACCGCTAGAGATGCGTTCTGTCCAACTACCGGGATAGTAAAGGGATAAATAAGCACCACCAATTCCAGCTAAAAAACTGCCCGCGATAATGCAGAGCATACGAACTTTATTAATGGAGATTCCCATTGCTTTGGCAGCATCGGGACTATCCCCAACTGCACGAATAAATAACCCCCAGCGAGTTGATTTAAAGAACCACTGCATTAGAGGGGCGATCGCTACACCTAACAAAAATAGGGGACAAATTTGTAGCGCTGATTGCACTGGAGGCAGATGACTCCAAGCACCCAGAGGTAAACTAGGCAACTGGGTGGCACTTGGTTGAATAAAAGGTTTGCCAAAAAAGAAAGCAATGCCGCTACCAAAAATAATCATGGCGATGCCTACGGCAATGTCGTTTACTTTTGGTTGTATGCACAGCCAAGCGTGGATACAACCTAGTACCATACCCGCTAAACCAGCGGCTAAAACACCTAACCAAGGCGATCCAGTCTGATAAGAAATAGCATAGGCACTCATGGCACCCGTTAACAGTGTCCCTTCTAACCCCAAATTAATCTTGCCGCTTTTTTCAGTCAGGCATTCGCCTAAACTGACGAACAGAAACGGAGCGCTACCCCGCAAAGTTCCTGCTAAGATACCTAAAGGTACTCCCCACCAACCTAATACTTCTGCTGCCATTGTTGATTCCTCCGATTTGAGATTTGGGCTTAACGTATTGCTTAGTTAGACAGTGGCTACTGATGGCTGCTCGCTAGAAGGTGGCTGCTGAGGACTATCGGTTGACTGTTCTTTGAAAAATGGCAAACGTCCGTAGAGCGATTCGCTATACAGAACTACCAAAAAGACCAAACCTTGGAACACTAAAACCGTTGCATCGGGCAGTCCATGTGCCCGTTGCAAGATGCCACCACTAGCCAGAATGCCGCCAAGCAGAATAGCCACAATAGTCGCAGCAAGAGGGTTGTGTCGAGCAATGAATGCGACTAAGATACCGCTGTAGCCATAGTTAGCATTAAGTGATTCGTTAGCTCGACCATGCACGGCGGCGACTTCCACCATGCCTGCCAAACCCGCACAAGAGCCAGCTAGGAAACAGATTGCCATTGTCAACTTGCCTACAGGAAGTCCGGCAATTCGAGCAGCGCGGATGTTACCTCCTGCTGTCCGCGCTGCAAAGCCAAATGTAGTACGTTGGATCAGGAAGTAGGCGATCGCACAAGCAACCAACCCATAAATTAGACCGTAGTGAACGCGGGTTCCTGGAATATTTCCTAACATATTCACATCAGGAATTGGGTAACTAGAAATTTTATTGACACTGCTGGGGTCCCGCATCACGCCGCCGACTAAATGATTCAGCAGGGCGATCGCAATATAGTTCAACAACAAGCTGCTAATTGTCTCATTCACTGCCCGGTAATAGCGCAAAGCTCCCACTGCACCAATCCACACACCTCCACAGACAATTGCTGCCAGCGCCATTGCAATTTGGACTAACGTCGGCGGTGCAGAAGATAAAGCCAGTCCAGCGGCGACAGCCCCCAGACCCCCAACTACTAAAGCGCCTTCGTTGCCGATAATCATCAACCCCAAACGGGCAGGCAAAGCCGTACACAGGGAACTCAACATCAACGGTGCAGCCCTGATCAGGGTGTTTTGGAATGAATGCCAACTGCCAAACGCTGCTTTGTAGATTGAGGCATAGACAGCAAAGGGATTAGATCCAGCCCCAGCACAAAAAATTCCAAATAATACCAATGAGAAGACGATGGCGGCGATCGGGATACCAACCGCTTCCAAAGTTGTACGCCAGTTTTGACGGTTAATCATCTTTCTTCCCCCTTGGAAACCCCCACCATATCTGTACCCAGATTGGTGGTGGGAGGAAAAGGGGGGCGGGGTCTAGGCAACATAAGCGTAGCCATCCTTTTTGTGAATGTGTATGCAGTATTTGTGACTAATTCCTTGAACTAGCCCATCGGTTGTTGAGATGTTGAAACTTCCAGTGGCACGAGTAGCTACTCGACCCACGTAAGTCCCAACCTTCTTCCCAGAGGTAACATTGGCTTTTACAATGTCACCTGTCTGAAAACCTTTGTGGAATTTGGTTCTAGAACAATAACGAACTGGAAAACCAAACTTGTCTGTGCGGCATTGCTGACGGGTTCCATGCCCTTTAGCGGCAATCAGTAAGGGCTTGACGACCTTTGTGATTAACCGTTCTGGAGTAGATGCTCCCACGCAAGCCGCGTCCCAGTAATGCGTCTTGTCTAAACCTCGAATCGTGCGGTTGTACTTTGTGCGACCCCCTGTGCCAACTTCAACAGGTAAGCCTGTTTTTTTAAGGTTTTCGTACAGATTCCATCGGGTCGCATTAACGGCTGCCGTATCAGCCAAGGGTTTTTTAGCTTGTGCCAAGATTCGTTTGAGCAAGTTAGGTTTACCTTTGAGAAAGTCTTTGATATCCTGATTACCCTTTTTCTGATTACAAGGGACACAGGCTAAACACAGGTTGCTGACTCGGTTTGAACCTCCTTTTGACCGAGGTTGAATATGTTCAATCTCAAGTCGGGTGTCTTTTACACCGCAGTAAGCACAAGTTCTGTTCAACTTGGAAAGAAGAAACTCACGAATTTCGTATCCGGCTAAAGTTCCTTGTTGATAACCAACCCCGCTAATTTCGGAGCTTTCCATCTGTTGTGTGTCAAATCTGACCAATTCTTGAGAAATGGCAGTAATTCGACACAGTGCAGATAGTCGTTTAACCCAAGTCAAAATATTAGCAACGCGACTGTTTAAAGAGGGTGGTAGCCAACCCTTTAGTCGAGTGCGGTTGAGAAAGCGTGGTTTGCGATATCGCGTCTTACGGTTACGGCGTGACCGTCGTAATTGACGGCGTGAAGTTAAAGCATCCCGAATTTGGAAGCCACGATGTTGTAGTTCAGCTATCCAAACAACTTCGCCTGTGGTATCGTTGACCAGCGCTATTCCAGTGGTCTTGGCACCCGGATCGATCTTTATTTGCAGTGGTTCAACTTGAGAATTTAACACCTCCTCTTTCAGTATTAGTGTGAAGGGATAGCTGCGAAGTACAGCAGCTTTCCCTTGAGCTAACAGCATTCTCGCTCTACCTGGATGAATAGGATTGAGAGGCTGTTTGTTGGTGTCCAGAACGAAAACTTTACTCACGAGTGAGTCTCCTTGCGGGTAATGTTAGCCTTGACAATGTTTTAGAAGTTTGTCGCGTCAACGACACTGACTTCGACCCGATATGTCTGTTTAATCGTTGACCACAGAGCTACAGACTGGCTTCGTATCCGTAGGTGTGATGGCTTCTAAAACGAAGTACACAAGGTACTTAGTCGGGTAAACTCTGGGCTTCTCTTAAAAGCCCCCGCTAGATTCGGTACTCCGAATTAGCGGCGGGTAGTTTACCATCAGAATAAAAGATGAATTACTAAGAAAATAATGAGTGTTGAATTAAAAACTTGCTTGTATAGCAGTTGCCGACGGGCGTGAAATACTTTCTTAGCGAAAGGAAGGGGTATGTAGGGGCAAACCTGCGGGCCCCTACTAAGCTAATCAGCGTTTAAGTTGTCCGCTAGACAATTTTGAATGCACATCAGCTAATTAACTCGTAACTTTGCCGATGACGCCTGATGCCAGCCAATTCATCTTTTCTAGTTCTGCGTCTTGCTGCTTGTAATCCTTACCTTCAGCAATCACAACTTTCCCGGTGTTATCTTTTATTTCCCCCTTATAAATGACCATGCTGCCATCAAGAAACTTACTCTTAGCAGCATCAGCATCTTTTTGCGCTTCGGCAGTTACGGCGCTACCGTAGGGCGACAGCTTCAAAAAACCATCCTTCAAACCACCACGTACTAAATGGGGAATGCCTCCGTTCATTAGCGTCTTGCCAGCATTAAGCATTTCAGCATACTTAGAATAGACATTCGTCCAGTCCCACTCGGCACCTGTTAAATATCCTTTGGGCGCAAGTTGGGCTTGACTCGCATGGTAGCCAGTACAGAAAATGCCTCGTTTCTCAGCGGTTTCTATCACCACTTTGGGGCTATCTACGTGACAGGTAATTACATCAACACCCTGGTCAGCCATACTATTAGCAGCATCAGCTTCTTTAACAGGCAAAGACCAATCTCCTGTAAAAATCACCTGAGTTGTAACTTCGGGTTTAATACTCCGTGCCCCTAATGTAAAGCTATTGATATTGCGTAATACTTGGGGTATGGGTTTAGCAGCAATAAATCCTAATTTTCCGGTTTTAGAGGCGTGGGCGGCAACAATGCCTGCTACATACTCACCCTCATCAATGTAGCCAAAATAGCTGCCAACGTTATTTGGATGTTTACCTTCTTGATAAAGTCCACCGCAGTGGAAGAATTGTACCTCCGGGTAATCCTTTGCCAGTTTCAGAATATGGGGGTCAAAGTACCCGAAGGACGTAGGGAACAGAACCGTTGCCCCATCCTGTTCGATCATGTTCCTCATGGTTTCTTGTACCGATGTAGTTTCAGGAACATTTGCTTCCTCTACGGTTTTTACCCAGGCTAATTTTGAAACCCCAGCGTTCCCTTCGGCTTGGGCTTGATTGTAGCCGTAGTCATCTTTGGGGCCAACATAAATAAATCCCATCACAATTGGCTTATCTTTTCCAGGCGAGTTTGCTTGAACCTCTTTAGCAGGAGTACATCCAGTCCAAAGGCGCGAGGTGACTGCAAACGCTGTAGTAGATAAAATCCCACGAATTACTTGACGCCGAGGTATAAACAATGACTTTTGGGTACTCATTCTCTATGTTCTCACTAAAAGTATTTAAGACGAATTCATAGCTAAGCTGTAACGCTTATACTTGCTGGGAATTGCTAGATAGATTCACGCTACATTTGCCAGCTTTTAGTCGAGCTATTCAGCAATGAGATTAAATGCGCTAATAACTATTTACATTCACATCACATCGTGAATTTAATGAAAAAGATACATGGTAAACCAAAACTAATTCTAATATAAAATTAGTTTTTGCTGGAAAGGTTATTTTAGGAAAGTTGAATCCCCTAAAATTTAATGATGTTTATCTTATACCAATTACTTTTAGTGGTAACTTTTTTTATAAAAACTTAATAATATTCGCCAAATTGTCTCCCAAAAAGTTCGCTAGAAACAAAATTAAACAAGAATGTTCACCACAAACAAAAAATATTTTTTGAGTTCTGGCACGCCACTAGCTTTTCAGTCTTGGAGGCAACGTAAAAATAAGTCGAGGCTGAATCAAAAATAATAGAAATCGATCTTATAAAATCAGAAAAAATGTTATTGATTTCTAATAAGAGTCAATAATCCGAGCAAGTTTTATGAGGACTGAAGTCTTCACTACCAACTCTATAACGGTTCTTGTACCGGAGATGTTGCACCATTCTCAATAAGCTTTTTATGAACAGGCAAGATGCCTGTTCCACAAGAAAATTCAGTCTTTGTGGAACAGGCATCTTGCCTGTTCTTGAGAATGGTGCTCTTCGGTGAGTTGTACCGGAGTTGACACTCCCCAGCCTAAAGGCGTGGGGATTCTTAATTCATCGACTGACCTTTAAGCGCTATGTCCTTTCGGCACTTCTTAAACCTTTCAACCGTACAAAATACCAATTGACGAGTTCAACTCACAGCAACCCCAGAGGGTCTATCTCCAAAAGCGTACTAGGATATTTACCTAGAGTTCGGGTATGCCCTACCCTACTTAACAAGACTAAATAGTTTGTTTCTCTGGTTAAAGGAACTGTGTTAAGCCCCTAGCTGTTTATAGAGTTTTCGCCACTCTTTGTCCCCCGGTTTACGCGCCAAAGTGTGTCGTTAACTGTTTTTATGCACTCCGGGCGCAGGAGTTTAACCTTGACTACTCTAGTCTACTAGAAATTTCCTGACTTTTAGGAAGGGATTTAAGAAATTAAAGCCGTCCTAGAAGGACAGGGTTTTAGACCCAATTTCCTTGATAATATTACTGATTGCCTTTAAGCCCGATCGCCGTGACAATAGTCCACGCATCCACCAACAGCAGCAGCAGCGTACATCCCAGCAAAATAAGATACATCCAAGGCTGCGACAAAGGGCGGACATCTCTAGTATCAATACCTGTTTTTGCTTCCACCAAACCGACTAATTTACCAAATCCAGCCACCCGCATTGGCAACAAATAACCTTCACCCGAATGACTCAAAAAATAGTAAACTAAACCTCCTTGACCAGTCGATCGAGGTTTGAGAGCTTTTACCTCAGTCCAAGGTAGGGACCAACCCTTGCGAAACAAACGCGGAAACCACTTGGGATATGTGACTTCAATCCCTTCCTCGCTCAAAATTACCCTTTCACTGAGCACGCCGTAGAGGCCCACAGCCCCGACAACAATTGCCGCCCAGAGTGCAGCCGGGGGAACCGGTGCTTTCGTTACTTCCGACAAAAAAGGCAAGGGAATTGTCAGGGCTGTGTACAAACTCAACAGCGTGATTCTAATCAGGGGAGAAAGCCGGAATACCGCCGGCTCAAATACTGGGGCAGAAGATGGGGGAAATGCGATCGGTTGTGCTGACATGGCTGAAATTCGAGAAGCTGTTTAATGATATTTTTGCACAGTTGTCGAGGCAGCCAAGCACACTCAGGGAAATACGAAAAACCGGACAATATTTCCAGTTGTGAGTTTTGATCTAAAATTCATTTCAGAAACTTTGATTCTTAACTGTTGAGTTTTTACCGCTTTGCAGAAGTTGGAATTTTGAGCGCGGAGTTATCAATTAAGCTGACAATTATATAACTCAAAACTCACAACTCCGATTAATCAACGGCGGTTAGTGCCGGTACAGTCAAAGGTTCTGAGATTTCTCTGGATTTGGGGCGGCCGGCCATGATTGTTCGATCGCCCTGAACAGCCTCTGGGGATCTGCTAGGATGGACGTTTGAATAGGGGCCTTCGTTAATCTGCAAGCGATCGCAAGGAATTTTATCCGACAAAATTGCACTGGCCATCATCCCGGTGTGAATTTCCAATGCTGCAGCGGGCATCGCTTCAAACACTAAGCGCTGTCCGGGAAACACCACTCGTTCAAAGTACCAGTTAGGAATGTTGGCGATGCGAGCAATCTGAATCTGACTGGTGGCGTTGACGTAGCAGCACAGAATCTTGCTGTCGGTGTCTGAGGGTACGGGGTCAAGAATTTGAGCCATAACTGCTGAGGGAGCCTTGCCTAAAAGTTTTAGTTATCTTCTCAGGCTAACACTAGGCGATCCCGCCTACTGTAAAGCCGACTACCAACTCCCTAATACATGAGAGACCGATCGAACTTAAATTAAAATTTATTCGTAAAATTATACTTTTTTTGACTCCTAGGTGGGATTTTCATTCAAAATACGCTGTATTGACTTAAAAATTAGCTTTTTTCTGCTGCTCTCGCCGATCGACACCAACAAGCTCGGCTTTTAGCCAGTTTAAAAAAATTTAAGAATATTTAATGTCAAATTGCGAAAATTAGACAGATTGTAAAGTTATATTAAAAGAATATTAACATAGCTGAAAAAGTTCCACTTTAGGATATGGCAATCATGGAAAACCGAGAAAACCGAGTCCTGTACGTTCGCCTCCCTTGCAATCCGATTTTCCCGATCGGAGTTGTGTATCTGTCGGATCACGTACACAAGCTGTTTCCCGATGTCGAACAACGCATTTTCGATTTAGGTGCCGTACCCCCCCTGGATTTCGCTAAAGCTTTGGATGCCAGCATAGACGAGTTTAAGCCGACGCTGCTAGTTTTCTCTTGGCGGGACATTCAAATTTACGCGCCCGTGGGCGGCCGGGGCGGCAACCCGTTGCAAAATGCCTTCGAGTTTTACTACGCCAAAAATCCGCTGATCAAGTTCCGGGGAGCACTCGGAGGACTGCGTTTAGCCGCGTCTTACTACACCGAACTATGGCGCAATTTGGGACTGATTAAGCGTGGATTGAAGCGGGCCCGGAAATACCGCCCCGAAGCTCGTGCAGTGGTCGGAGGCGGTGCTGTGAGCGTGTTTTACGAGCAGTTGGGCCGCAGTTTGCCGACGGGAACTGTGGTTTCGGTGGGGGAAGGCGAAGCTTTGCTGGAGAAGTTGATTAAGGGCGAAGATTTGGCCGAGGAAAGGTGTTATGTGGTGGGAGAAACCGTGCCGCGGGAGAGGCTAATTCACGAAAAGCCAGCCAACATCGAGAAAAGTGCTTGCGACTATAACTACATCGAAACGATTTGGCCGGAGTTTTCCTATTATCTACAGGATATGGACTTCTACGTCGGAGTCCAAACCAAGCGCGGCTGTCCTCACAATTGCTGTTACTGCATTTATACGGTGATTGAAGGGAAACAAGTGCGGATCAATCCGGCGGATGAGGTGGTGGCGGAGATTCGGCAATTGTACGATCGAGGTATCCGCAATTTCTGGTTTACCGACGCTCAATTTATCCCCGCGCGCAAATTCATCGATGATGCAGTTGAATTATTGCAAAAAATCATCGCCGCCGGCATGGACGACATACACTGGGCCGCTTACATCCGTGCGGATAATCTCACACCAGAGTTGTGCGATTTGATGGTAAAAACGGGGATGAATTACTTTGAAATCGGTATCACCAGCGGTTCCCAGGAACTGGTTCGCAAAATGCGGATGGGCTACAACTTGCGAGTAGTTTTGGAAAATTGCCGCGATTTAAAAGCAGCCGGTTACAACGATGTGGTTTCCGTTAATTACTCGTTTAACGTCATTGACGAAACCTTTGAAACCATCCGGCAAACAATTGCTTATCACCGAGAATTAGAGCGGATTTTCGGAGCGGATAAAGTAGAACCCGCTATTTTCTTTATCGGGTTGCAGCCACACACAATTTTGGAAGAATACGCCTTTAAAAAGGAGATTCTGCAACCTGGTTACGATCCCATGAGTTTGATGCCTTGGACAGCGCGCAAATTGCTATGGAATCCCGAACCTTTGGGTTCGTTCTTCGGACAAATTTGTTTAGAAGCGTGGCAGCGTAATTCCAATGATTTCGGCCGCGAAGTGATGGCAATTTTGGAGGAAAAACTCGGCTGTGCCGATTTGGAAGAGGCATTAACCGCGCCGGTGGAAATCAAAGACAAACAGTTGGCAGCAGTTAATTAATTACCAGGTTCGCAGTCAGGACGACCGTCCGTGAAAAAAGGGGAAATGGAAGAAAAAATGTGTTTTCTGTTTCCCTTTTTATTATTCAATAAATAGGTAAGTGCAAATAAACATTACCGTGTAATATCAAATCCGCCCTTCATCGTCCTGTATTCATCTCTCTGTTCTCTGACTCTGCGTTCTCTGCGTTCTCTGCGGTTTAATCATTCCAATGCAACCGGAATTGATATAACAGAGTCAGTTCGCGACATGGGGGCGCTTATTCCCGGTTTCTACGAAAATCAAAGGTTTAGTAACGAGAAATATATGAATAAACCCGGTTTCTCCGATCGGCGTGAACAAGTCATAAAATCTTAAAAATCTCCTCAATGCAAGAGATTGCTTTCCTGCGATCGCATTGAGATACTTATGTATTTTCACTGGTGTAGGGTGAACAGTTCGCACCTTAGTTAAACCGACGGTGTACCGTGTTCCCTGCACCTCTCACCTCTGATATTAAATATTATTAATATCCAGCCAATATCGCTTAAGATGTAATTATATAGTTAAAACCAGGAGTAACAGGATGTTTTATAAAGATACAGTTAAGGGCATTAAAGAAGTAGTTCTAATTATGGCAGGCATTAGTGCGATTCCCTACCCTTCGGGAACCCCTGCGGGGAACGGGATAGCTTCGCTTCACGGCTTTTTGACAGCCTCAGCAGAAGCAACTGCACTAAATCAACCCGCACCCAACACTTTGGGCAATAATCAACCGCTGCAAATTGCTCAAGTTGAGGGATGTCCGAGGGATCAAATGGTGCAATTTTTCGCAACGCCCAACTTTTCTATATACATTTGCAAAACCCAGGAAGGCGATATTTTTTACCGCGGCCTCAGCAAAATAAATGGCACCCAAATCAATGTCATGCAAGTAACAGCAGGTGATGACGGAAGTTATGAAGCGACTAACGGCAATATTATCTACTCGATTAACCCCCAACGCCTACAAGTCCGCCAGAATGGTAAGGTAATTTTGACCGAAGCTGTCATTAAGTAACACTCACTGTTATTCAACGATCGCTCTGATTAATTCAGGGTACATTTTATTAGCTGAACTCAAACAAATTGCAGATTCTTTCAAATTTAGGCATAATTATAAGAATAAAAGTCTGTATTATCAAAAAAGCTATCGGATTATGCCTTACAGTCAATTCACAATTACTAGAGCTAAAAAAGACTTTCAGTTAACTATCGTGGAGGGAACTCGGTTTTTTCCGGAGGTAGAATCAATTAATCCCAGTCCGAGATTGAGTAGCGAATTAGAAGATTTGCCTTGGACGATCGCAGTTGGTTCAGAAAAAGCCAGATCGGAAGCGATTGTCTACCCAGTTTTGCAAGAAGTCCGGCGCTTGATGAACCGCCAAATCAGTTTATTTTCGGGACGGGAATTCAATGTTGACCCCAGTTGCGAGCTCACCGGATACGTCGATTTTTTAATTAGCCGATCGCCCGAACAGCTTACCGTAGAAGCACCCGCGATCGTAGTTGTGGAAGCAAAAAAAGCCGATCTGAACGAAGGTATCGGTCAATGTATTGCTGAAATGGTAGCGGCACAGCGCTTTAACGAAGCAGCAGAACACCCGATCGCCACTATTTACGGTTGTATCAGCAGCGGCACTCAATGGCGTTTTCTCAAGCTTTCAGGAACAACAGTGACGATCGACCTTACCGATTATCCGCTGCTTCCGGTGGAAACCATTTTAGGATTCTTGGTGTGGATGGTTCAACAAGATTAGCTAGATTTAACTGATCCAGTAAAAAATAGGATTTCCCACGAAACCCAAAGTTTTTAGAACTTGCTTGAAAACCTCGCTGTCAACTGTCAACTGTCAACTGTTTGTTCAAATATCTTTCAATTAGGACGATCGCCACAATATCATCCACCGGTCTCGGCGGCGTCCGCATTCCCTCGGGAATCAAGCGAGAAAGTCCGGTCGGAGGGTACATTTGCCAGTAGCGTTCCCTCGCTTCTAAGCTGCTGTACCTCTCGTCAACCTGAACAATTTTTATCAAAGGCGACAAACTCTGCGTCAGTTTTTGTTTCCAACTCTTAGAAGTCGTTTGATCTCCGAGTACCAATAACTCAATCGAAAACTGTTTGCACAGTGATTGAATTGTAGATATTGCTTCGTCAGACAGCACAACTTGATGGTAGCAGACGTTCTTATCTCTACCCATCACGGCGATGCCGCACTTGTCTTTACCGGGATCGAAACCTAAAATCATATTTATTAGTTCTGAGTTAATAAGTTTGTAGTTGCGCTGTTGTGGCAGAGGAAACCCATCACCAACCTATATCTAATTTGACACTTGCATTCTTGAATGTCTCAAAATCTTTGCGGGCGATCGTACTTATTTTGCTTGACTTTTTTGCAGGATTGACATATTATATCATCATGGGAATCCGTGCGGCCATATAATGCCTAAAATCAGAAACCGGGTTTTTGCCACAATCTTTGCTTGCCAGTTTGGATTTATCGAAAAAACCCGGTTTCTCACAGCAACGCGCACAAATCAGAAACCGGGTTTTTGTCACAATATTTGCTTCCCAGTTTTGATTGAACTCAAAAACCCGGTTTCTCACAGCAACGCGCAAAAACCCGGTTTCTCTCACCTCTGTGCAGGCGGTGTGTCGCTGTGAGATTGTCGATTTGATTTGCAAATTGCAGATGGCGACGCACCCTACTATTTTGAGTTGCGTGCAAAGATGAGTACCAAAAAAATTAAAGCGCCCTGACTCACGCAAAAGGGGAAAGATGAAATAGTGCAAAGGGAAACAGGATAAAGGGCAAAGAAGAGTCCTCACAGGGAAGAGGAGAAAACCGGAAGCCGCAGCAAAGCAGCAACGCGAACACCCAAATTCCTGTTCGAGTTGCCCGCAAGAGTGTAGGATCGGTTGGCAGCACGGCAATCGACCGCATCGTAGTCCCACGAACCTCCACGACGCACTTGATTAGGACAACCGGTTGTGTCCCAAGCGCTGCCGAAAGAGGGTGCGCCATTGTAGTTATCATGCCAGTAATCCTTACACAATTCCCAAACATTGCCGTGCATGTCGTACAAGCCAAACCCATTTGGGGGAAAACTTCCCACCGGAGTAGTTTCTCGGCGGTCAAGTCCTTTCGGCGCCGAAGCGTAAGGATAATAGCCCTGATAATTAACTAAATCTGGAGTAATAGTTTCCCCGAAATGAAAAGCTGTTGTCGTACCGGCCCGACAAGCATATTCCCATTCGGCCTCACTCGGCAAGTGATAGTGTTTCCCTGTTTTCTCCGACAACTTCTGACAGAAAGATACCACACCCCCACTACTTACTTGTTCTACAGGTCGTTTCGCACCTTTAAATTTCGATGGGTTATGTCCCATCACTGCTTGCCACTGTTCTTGAGTGATGGGGTATTTTCCTAAATAAAAAGTTGGTACAGTTACTTGATGCTGCGGACGTTCGTGAGGCCGGCTACCTGCCTCTGTTTCTGGCGAACCCATCATAAATGTGCCTCCGGGAATGTAAACCATTTCGATCACAACTCCATTACCTAAGTCTTCCGGGAAGTAATGAGCAAAAGACTTTCTACGACTGTTTTCTTTTCCTTCAGCATCCACTGTGATGACATCAAATTCAAATGTAGGGAGATAGTCTTGAAACTGCGGTTTTATCTTTAAATCATCTCTATCTTTCAGGAGTGAATAGGCAGCCAATTTCACCTGCATTGATTCCTCGCGCAAGGCTTGCATTATCACATCTAAGCCAGCTTCTCCATATTTGAGTGCTTCGGAGAGGGCGGCGATTCTCACTTCGACAATGGGTGAGGCTAAGCGGCTTTTAACACCAGGAATGCCTCCGAGTACCGCAGCATTGACAGGAATTGAATTTTGACCGCCACGGACGGCATCGTATTCTCTGGGTTCATTTTGATTGTCTGACATTACACCGCACGCTCCTGCTTTTTAATTGAGCAAAATTTTGTTTTGTGATGCCAATATCTCAGAGTTCGATTCTTAATTTCTTTCTTTGCGCTCTTAGCGGTGCGGTGCGTCGCTGTAAGATTGTTGGTGGTGCTTCCAGATTTTTGGTGGCGACACACCCTACTAATTGGGTGCGGTGCGTCGCTGTGAGATTGTTGGTGGTGCTTCCAGATTTTTGGTGGCGACACACCCTACGATTGCTATATATATGGGGACACAGATTCCCATGATTTAATGATATGTCAAGGGCGCGAAAATGTCAAGCAAAATTGTAATTCAATCGCCCAAAATTTTTGCAATAATTCGATAAGTCGATCGCACTTATTATCTAAGTTTCAAGTCTCCTTGGCCTTGAATCTGTTGTCCGGTGCGAAAAACAACGACTCCGTTTTCACGAGCAACTAAATCTATTTTAAGCGGGCCGGCAATGTAAGTGACATCTGCGGCGATCGCCTGAACATCCAGCGGTTTATCGTACTGCTGCAACCGCTCGATAAAACCAGCTAAAGTTTCAACCTGATTGTCGGCCACTTGGACTCTACCGCCGACAACGCCGATCAGGCGAGCCCGAAATTGACAAGCTTCTATCAATTGCAGCAACTGCTGCCGCACCTGTTCGTCGGTCAAAGTCACGGAATCGACAGCAACCCCTGCAATCACATCTCCAGCGCGGAACACAACTCGATTGATTTCTGCTTCTGCAAATACCTTAATTAGCTTTTCTTCCCGCAGGTAATTAGCGCCGGCGACAATCCGCACCACGTAGTCTTGACCATCTTTAATCTGACTAATTAGTTGATCGATTTCTGCTTTAGTAATTTGAATAACCTGCTCTTTAGCCTTCTTATTTTCCGGCTGCATCAGTTCGACGGTGGTTTTATTTGCTTCTTGCAAGAGCCGATCGATCGCGCCACTTGCCATACCGGGTTCGATAATGCGAACGACGCCAGCCGCTAAAATTTGACCGCGCCTGATGGCAACTGTACCCTCGCGGATTGCCTGAAAGTCGCGTTCCAAAATTTGCACTTGTTGCTGCAAGACAGTTTGTTGCTGTTCGAGTTGAGTTTGTTGCTGTGCCAAGGTTTCTAGGAGTGCTTCCCTCTCGGCAATTACTTTGTCGCGCTCGACAATTATTCGATCGCGCTCTGCCAGATTTTGCACCCGCTGGGCAATTTCCTTGTCTCGCTGGGCAATTAGTTCGTTGCGAGCGACAATTTCTCGATCGCGTTGGGCAATTTCTCGATCGCGCTGGGCAATTTGAGTTTTTACCTGCTCTCGCTGCTCGATTAACTGTTGGCGCTCTTCTTGCAGTTGGGCGATTTCCGAGCCTAAAGTCGTTTTTTGAGCAGAAACTGTTTTCAATTGGTTCTCGGTGCGATCGAGCTGAGCTTGTGTAGTCGATCGAATCGTTTCCACCAGTTTCAATTGTTCTTCGGTGCGGGATTTAGCTGCTTCCACGCTGCTGAGCTGTTCTTCTGTCTTAGATTTAGCCGCTTCTACCTGACTTAACTGCTCTTCAGTTTTAGACTTGGCTGCTTGCACGCTGTTGAGCTGGGCCCGCAGCGAGTTTAATTTT
This sequence comes from Microcoleus sp. D2_18a_B4, assembly GCF_036702475.1. Lineage (NCBI taxonomy): Bacteria > Bacillati > Cyanobacteriota > Cyanophyceae > Oscillatoriales > Microcoleaceae > Microcoleus > Microcoleus sp. D2_18a_B4. Next base: position 12,997 of record NZ_JAUBTL010000062.1, on the reverse strand, counting down.
GTTTGCGTCCGAGCTTGCTCAGCATTAGCTGCTTGGAGGGATTGATTAATTTGCTCTAAATTGGCTCTAGCTTGCGCTTGAGCGGCTCTGGCTTGAGCTAATTCACTTTCAACTCGATTTTTTTCTTGAGTGGCTTGGTTGATTTCTCTGCGGGCGTTGTTGAGCCTTTTTTGAATCTCGTCTATTCTAAAAACTCCCGTTCGCAGCGGCTTGCTAGTAGCAAACAAAATGCCCAGAGTAATTGCTGACAGGATGCTGCCGGCCATCACTGTCACAACAACAGCAGTATCGCGGGGGCGAAGCTTGAACAAGCTCAACCTTGCCTTGCCGACTTTCGTCCCAAGGCGATCGCTGACAGTGGCGATCACACCCCCCAACACTAAAATTACAAATACCAGGATGTATCCAGCAGTCATTCCGATTTTAGATTTTGGATTTTGGATTTTGGATTGAATCTAAAATCCAAAATCCAAAATCCTATACTTTCTCGGCATCAAGTGAATTGCTGGCTTAGGGCCACCGGGTTGTGGACTGTGATCTTTTTCTTGTGGATCGAGATCATGGTTTCTTGCCTGAGATCGCCCAGCAAACGAGTCACCGTTACCCGCGTCGAGCCGATCGCTTCGGCGATCGCTTGGTGGGACAGCTTCAAATCTATCGTAATCCCCTCTGTACCGGGCACGCCAAAATCCCGGCACAGAATCAGCAAAAAGCTGACGAGTCTCGATCCCATATCTCGGTGGGCCAGCGTTTCGATCATCATCTCGGTTTGCAAAATCCGAGACGACAGTCCCCGCAGCATCACCATCGATAATTCCGGGTCTTCCTTAAGCGCTTTCTCGACTTGTTCGATCGGCAGCGAGATCAATTCCACCGGCGTAAAGGCTACCGCGTGGTAAAACCTGTCCGATCGGTGTCCCGTGATCAGAGACAGCACCCCAAATACGCTATTTTCGCGCAGGAGGGCGACTGTAATTTCTTCACCTGCTTCGTACACCCTGGAGAGCTTCACAGCACCTCTAATGAGAACGTAGACGCGCTCAGCCGGGTCTCCAGGGAAAAAAATTGTCTTGCCCCGTTCAAAGGTTTCCACAATGGGTGGAAACGCCCCGCCGCTGATTTGGCGGAACACGGCTGCTAGCGGTCTATCATGCGTCACGACTAGATCCTTTGTACTAATCAATACTTTATAACTTGCGGATTAACCTTATTGAGTAAATATACTGCCCAACCTCCAATATGCAAGGATTCGGTTACTTCCATCTAATATTAAGGTAAACACGCACTGTATGATTAAATCTAGCCCTTCTCTTAACTTTTTCAATTCCGCCCCCATGTAGCTCCACAGCAAAATTAATATCAATTGTGTCTCAATTGTGTCTCAATTGTGTCTGAATCAGTTAAATCTGAATCAGTTGTGTCTAAACTGGCGGGGTTGTCAGATATAGCCAATGAGAACGGTGCAAGTTGCTTTTAGATAAACTACAGATGATAGATTTGACCGGAAAAAATGCTCTTGTTACGGGCATTGCCAACAATCGCTCGATCGCCTGGGGCATCGCTCAGCAGCTCCACAAAGCTGGGGCCAACCTCGGCATAACTTATTTGAAGGACGAGAAAGGCAAGCACGAGCGTAAAGTCGCTGAACTGGTGGAACCGCTCAATCCCAGTCTGTATTTGCCCTGCAATGTCCAAGACGAGAGCGAAATTGAGTCTACTTTTAAAACCATCGCCGACAAGTGGGGCAAGTTAGATGTCCTGATCCACTGTCTGGCTTTTGCTGGCAAGGACGAACTTTCGGGAGATTTCACCAACACTTCGCGCCAAGGTTTCTCCAATGCTTTGGATATTAGCGCTTACTCGCTGGTGCGGCTTTGTGCTGCTGCTAAACCGCTGATGGCCGAGGGTGGCAGTATTGTGACCCTGACTTATTTGGGCGGCGTCCGGGTAGTTCCTAACTATAATGTGATGGGAATTGCTAAGGCGGCTTTGGAAATGAATGTTCGCTATCTGGCTGCTGAACTCGGCCCGTTAAATATTCGGGTAAATGCGATTTCTTCTGGCCCGATTCGGACTCTGGCTTCGTCAGCAGTTGGCGGTATTCTGGACATGATCCACCACGTTGAGGAAGTTGCCCCGCTGCGGCGGACGGTGACTCAGCAGGAAGTGGGAAATGCTGCGGCTTTTCTGTGCAGCAATCTCGCTAGCGGGATTACGGGTCAAGTTTTGTATGTCGATGCCGGTTACGAAATCATGGGAATGTAACGGTAGTCGAGAGTTTTGAGTTATGTAGGGGCGGGTTTAGACAATAAACTTTTACTTTAATAAGTAAGTTTTATGCAAAAGCCGCCCCTTTCGATAGTTTTGAGTTTTGCATAATTCTCTTAACTAAACACTTGAGAATTAGCGCTTATCAAGCTGTAATCTTCAATTACTAATTATCAATAACTAATGAATGACCAATTGCGAATTATGGAGATAATCGATCGCCCTTCTGTGCCTCCTGCAACTTCAGTTCAACCAGCTAGGGCCGCCTTGGTGAAACGCACGACACTAGAAACGGATGTCACGGCCAGCCTCAATCTCGACGGTGTGGGAACTTGCAAGGCGTCTACCGGGATTCCGTTTTTAGACCATATGTTGCACCAGATTGCTTCTCACGGATTGATCGATTTGGACGTGCAGGCGATCGGGGATTTGGAGATTGACGACCACCACACAAACGAAGATGTGGGAATTACCTTGGGCCAAGCCCTAGCAAAAGCTGTCGGGGATCGATCGGGCATTTCTCGCTTCGGACATTTCATCGCACCTTTGGATGAAGCTTTAATTGAAGTAGTGCTAGACTTTTCGGGACGGCCTCACTTAAGTTACAGTTTGGAAATTCCCAACCAGCGGATCGGCACTTACGATACTGAATTAGTGAGAGAGTTTTTTTCGGCGGTGGTGAACCACACTCAGATGACACTGCACATTCGACAGTTGCAGGGCGGGAATTCTCATCACATTGTGGAAGCGGCGTTTAAGGCATTTGCGCGAGCTCTGCGGATGGCGGTAGAAATCGATCCGCGGCGCGCTACTCGGATTCCGAGTTCTAAAGGAGTTTTGTAGTATGGGGTTTGTAGTAGCGTTTGCGCGCTACTACGAACCTGAAAATCAAAATAATGATATTAATAACACCATTTCCCATCAGCGTTCATCAGCGGTTAACAAAAAGAGCGAGCGCCCCCAATCATATCAAATCCGGTAGCATCGGAATTATTAGCAGAAATTAGGAGACGGCACTGCCGTGTCCCTACAATATTATTTTGGGTAGGGACACGGCATTGCCGTCTCCTCGGTATCATAAGGAGTGCAATCAGAATTAATATCTTAGCAACTACAGCATAAATTTTTGCAGATACTCGCTCTACTTTAGTAGATTTACAGGTCGTTTTAAAAATTGTTGAACTACCCCATAATAATTAGGATTTTCTAACCCTGTTAATTCATGTTGGATATCTTCCCAATCCCCTAATTTACTTTTCCACATACCATTCTCTTCTTGTATTGCAGCGTGCTGTGGTTCACCGTTATAGGTGTATATTGCTATCTTTTGAAAGCCCGATTCAATGTCACCATTATCGCAACATTGATATCCAATAGTTTGATAAGCCTTGATAAAAGCATCCAACGTTAACTCTCTTGGTACACCATCGGGCCAGTATCCATCTGGGTCTACCGGGTCCCATCTACAGTCCTCTTCACCAGCTACGAAAGCAAAGCAATTATAATCTACTGTTTCTTCACTTGTTACTTCATATTCAGTATTCTCTAAATTAGGAAATCTCAAGAGTTTGCGATATTCCAGCCTACCATTCATAACCGTGTTCTTTTCCCCATTGTATCCACGCTTGAGCCATTTGTTTCATTCGACCGCGCTGCTCTGGTTTTACCGGATTATCACCAGTAATTGCCCTCAACGCCCAAAACCAATGATCTGGTTTTTGTTCGAGATCGCGAAAAATTAACGGTACAACAGGCTGTCCCATGCCAATAATTCTTTGATAAGCTGGGTGCATTGATTTTTGTGTAACTAATGACAGCATCCTTGTCTCGGCACGCCATTCTTCTGCAAGGCTATTAAACTCCGCTTCGAGTTCTACCTGACTTTTAATCGGGTATTTATAGGTTGTGATGCGATCTGGTAGTTTCATGTCAAGCCGTCGCTACTTCATAAATCTATATTACCTTACCTTCCCAAAGTATTCAGCCAATTAGCTAAAGCATAAACAATTCGATTTGACTAAGGTGCGTCAGATTGGAAAACCTCGATAATCGTTATATAACTTCATCGGACGCACCCTACAATTCGATTTGAGTGTGACACGCTTGCTTTATTCCTGTCTATCCAAACTTCGTCAAGAATCGGAAAGCATCGAGTACATGACTCGCGCAAACGTAAGGCGAAGTATTGTAAAAAGCTTGCCAAGCCGCCGCTTTATCTTCGTCGTATTTACCCGCTCTTTCCGGGTGTTTTCCTTGCCAATTCAGCCGCACTGCGTGACCGACTAATACATCTAAAACGATGTATTCTTCTACTTGCAATTCTGGGTTGCGCTGGGCGATCGCAGCCAACTCCATCAGCGCCTCAATATTGACTTGTCGGTATTCGGGTGCCACAATTTTATTCAGCAAATGCTCAATTTGTAGCGCGAAATTCTTTTCCCCCGGCGTCATTTCCGATAAAATGATATGGCTATCTAACCGATTGCGCCGCTCTAATTTGTCGCCAATTATCAAGCCTTTGCAGTGCCGCAGCAGTCCCCAAACACTCGGATAAAAATCCTTCGGTACGCGATTGACAGTACCTTCCATTTGCCGTTTCCGGCGCCATCCTCCCCCAGGCATGGTTGGTTCTTCAGAAACTGGCGCTACTACCCATTCAATATCTTTTTCCGGCTGTTTGACGCGCAGGGATTCTTGCTGTTTGAGGATTTGATTCATTTCCTCGTATTCCGTCAACACTTGGCGCAGGCGATTTTTGATTTCAAAGGGACTTAGCTGCATTAAATATTCGTAAGCTTCATTTTGCGTAACTCCTAACTCGCGGGCTAATTCGCTTGTTAAGAGCAAAATAAAGTAGCTAACTCTCAGCGTCAGCAGGCCTTTAAATAACTGGGGTTCGGCTTTAATTAGCAGACCAAGGTAGATGAGAACTTCTTGAGTTAGAACTCGATCGCGAATGTCTTCTCCGCAGAATTGGCGAATTTTGTCCATCACTTCCGTGTAAGATCCCGGTCGCGAAATTATCGAATCTTCGCTGTAGGCTTTCCCCACAGCAATCTGTTTTTGCCGTACCAAAATGTCTGTCACCGCATCGGATAAGCTGATATCAACCTTGTCCAGCAAACCTGCGGCATGGCGGATGACTGCCCATTGGATTTTTGATTGCGAACTTTCTCCAGCTTTTGTATAAACTTCGTTAACCAAATCCACAACTTTAACTGTTTGTTCCGCCCCTCCAAATCCTGTATCAAAATTTAATCCCTTAAGGCGAACTAACGTGTGCAGCAACTCAATGTGTTCGTACAAGTTTTCTGAATCGCGCAGGCTAGTTAGCAAGAATTGAGTATTAGTTTCGCACTCTAATTTAAATTCTTGCGTATGACCCAAAGGCAAAGTTTTTTCAGGATGGTAAGTTAGATAGCTGCGCGTTTCTACTGCACCTGTCACCGGAGATTCGGTAAATTCAAAATCGTGCATGGAATAAATTCTTTCGGTGCCAGCGGTCAGCATTAACTGCTTAAGATTTCCGAGTTTAACTGGCGTGTTGTTGCAGTGTCCATCCCGGAATTCTTTCATTAATTCTAACAACGCTTCCCGACCGGTTTCCAGCATCGTATGAGTCAGCATCAGCGTTACCGTAGGGCGTCCTAACTGATACCAGTGGCGGTGAATGTGAGCTATTTCGCTTTTGATTTGAGCTACTAAAAAATGGTAATCTAAAGTTAAGTAAAACTCTTGTCTGTTCAAAAAGGAGGGGAGAAATACGATCGCCTCTTCGCGAATTTTAAACACCCGAGAAGTTGTTAAACTCCGCAGACGGCGCACAGGGCGGCCGGTTAAACCTAATTGGTCGTTGCGTCCAATTTGCGTGTAAATAGCTGATAATTCTTTAGTCTGGCGGACTTGAATTGGTTCTACCTGTTTTGGAGTTTGTGCGGCAATGCCGTTAGCGGCTAATTCTGCTTGCAAGTCTTCGTCTTCAGCTAACAGTGCAATTTGCACTAAAGGTTCTCTGTGCGGGCCCACTGACAGGTGCCTTCCCAGCGGGTCGATATCGCCCACTGCGATTAATCCTTCATTTAGCAATTGACCGAGAAAATACAAACTTTGCGCCCAAACTAGGGGAATATTTTCATTGGGTAAGCGCTGCTGGCTGCGGGGATTTAGTTTTTCTGCTTCTATATTTTCGGCGGGGACGTAGTACAATTCGGGTAGTAGCGGCAAACCAGAGCGATCAACTGCTAGAGATTCCAAACGCTGCTGGTACTCCTGCACTTGGGCTTGATTTCCCTGAAATATGCCGTCCAACAATAAATAAGTGAAAAATAGCGGCCACTCGCATTCAATGTGCTCGAACTGCCTTAATTCTGTGGGTTCGTAGTGCAGGCGATCGGCATCTTCCAACACTGTTTGGTGTCCGTCCCGCAGAAACCGCTTGCAGCCGTAATTTCCTTGCAATTTGTCAATAATCTTATTTCGAGTCCGTTCTATTAATTCTCGGTCTTCAACAGCAAAAGCCGGAAAACTAATCACGCTCAATAAAGCGGCATCTACTTCTTTTGAACTAGATTCGCGAGGCAAAAGCGATTCCAAAGTTATGCGACTTCTGGCAATTTCGTCGGGCAAAACGTGAATCACCGATGCTTGAGAGCCTTTAATTCCGAACAAATCCAACCCATTTATTGCTTCCAGCGCTGCTTTAGCCATGCCAACAGAACTGGCGTTCAATTCTGCATTGCCTCGATTGATTTTATGACCTCTTTCCCAAATTCCGTAATCCGGCGTGCGGTAGGCTCTACCGATGTAGTAAACTAAATTTTGCACGAAATTGACTTCATCAATTGTAAAAATTACGTGCAGCCCGGAAGCCGTCATTTGAGCAAGAATTAATAAGAATATAGATGTAGCGTCTAACTGTAAATGTCCCCACTGGTCATCCCCGACAACAATACTTCCAGTTTGAGTATTGTATTTAGCGTGCAGGGCATCTAGCGGCGACTGAGTATTTTTAAAATGTTCTACTTTGCTCGATTGCTGCATCATCGCAAACAGCAAGCCGCGCATCAGTTTGACTGTGCTGTGTTCGAGTTCAAATGTCCTGCCCTGATCGCCATCTATTTTGCGGTAAGCTAAACCCAAACCCCAAACCGCGAGAATGCTGTACACGTTGTCGCGCACCCAGGCATCGGTGTAGTCGCCGTGGGCGTTAACGGCGGTACTCGCCGGCAGCAAACCTGTAATTGGGTTCTGGCGCTTGAGGATGATGGTTTTGATTTGCTCGTAGTAATAATCTAACCTGGTTTGCCGCTGGTTTTTTGCGATCGCCATTTCGTTTTCCTGCTTTTTCCTGATGCGAGTAGATTTGCGGTGAATAGACTTTTAAATATATCAGAGATTAGATTATTTCTCAAGTTATCCAAACACAAAAAGGTAATTGCCATGTCTACCCAAAACCACAATAACAACAGCGTCCCTTTCGTGAAAGTTGTCTACTCTACAGTGAAAATTAATGGTAAAATTGAGCTAGTACCGATGGAATGGTACGCCGACGGCTCTGTCAAAAAAATCGAACGCTAATGCTCGATCGCACTTGGCTGGCAAACTCTAATGAACTTGCGCGATCCGTCGCTTACAAAAAAACCGGTTTCTGGCCACCGAACGATGACTTAACAGACTCTGGGTGGCACAAACCGGCTTTTTTGCGACCAAAACTGGTCTAGCGGCGATCGCCAATCTAAGCTAATTTAAATAACTAGGTGTGTAGGAATCTCAAAGAAAAAAATATGGATCGATCGCGCCCACAATTTTCAGTGCTGGGACTACCAGTTCACATATTAGATGATTATGCAGGTTGGCTGATGGAGCGTCTGCATCAAGGGTTAGGAAGTCATGTGGTGACTTTGAATGCTGAAATGGCGATGCAAGCCGAGCAAAATCAGGCCTTAGCGGATGTAATTCGCTCTGCTGAACTCGTGATTCCCGACGGTTCGGGAGTGGTGCTGTACTTGCGGCTGCGTGGCAAACCAGCCCAGCGCTATCCGGGGATTGAATTAGCAGAATCGCTGCTGCAACAAGCCGGAAAATTGCCTGATTCGGAACCACTATTTTTCTTTGGAGGTTCCCCAGGAGTGGCTGCTGCGGCGGCCAAAACTTGGCAGCAAAAAGTTAACGGATTGTCGATTGCTTCTCAACACGGTTATCTTTCCGCCGATGAAGAGAAAGACTTCCGTGAAAGCCTCAAACAAATGCAGCCAAAACTAATTTTTGTAGGCTTGGGAGTGCCGCGCCAAGAATTTTGGATTGCCGAACATCGACACCTTTGCCCTGATTCGATTTGGGTGGGAGTTGGCGGCAGTTTCGATATTTGGGCGGGAACAAAAACCCGCGCGCCGGCTTGGTTTTGCGACAATCATTTAGAATGGTTGTATCGGCTTTATCAAGAACCTTGGCGCTGGCGCAGGATGTTAGCTTTGCCACAATTTGCATTGAAAGCTTTGGGGGATTTTCGAGCTTAAAAGTTCCCAATCGAATCGGGTTTACGGGAGTTATGGCTGATATTGCCGATCGCGCGTGAACCCGTCTTTACAATAATTCTGGTTAATTTACGTGACATGATACAGTATATTACCGTAGAGCTGGTAAACTTAATCTAGTAAGTAGATCGGCATGAAAAAACAATAATATCTTGTAGGGGCGATCGCGAGCCAATATCTATAAAAGCCCGCAGCAAAGCCTTGTCCTCTTCACTAGATATTCTTGGGGCCCAAAGGGAGTAATAGCGAATCACCTTTAGTAAAAGTCCCATTTATGAGTAGTTCCCCAAGAAAGAAAAAAACCATCTTGTTTTTGGCAGCTAACCCCAAAAACTCCACGCCGCTGCGCTTAGGTAAAGAGGTTCAAGAAATTGCAGATGGGTTGCAACGTTCTAAAAAGCGTGACAAATTTCAACTTGAGCAACAGTGGGCGGTGACACCCAGAGAAATGCAGCGAGCAGTCTTAGATTTTAATCCAGAAATTGTCCATTTTTCCGGACATGGAGCAGGAGAAGGCGGGTTAGCCCTTGAAGATGACACAGGACAAATTAAGCTGGTGAATGCAAAAGCATTAGCCGGCCTCTTTAAACTGTTTCAGGATCAAGTAGAGTGTGTGGTACTAAACGCTTGTTATTCAGAAGTGCAAGCCAAAGCCATCGCTGCCCATATTCCTTATGTGATTGGCATGAACCAAGCCGTCGGTGATAATGCTGCCAGAGAATTCGCAGTAGGATTTTATGACGCATTGGGTGCCGGTAGAACTGTCGAATTCGCCTATGAATGGGGTTGTACCAGTATTAGTATGGCCGGCATTCCTGAAGAACTGACGCCGGTATTGAAGACAAAGCCTGATTCTCCTGTAGAGACAACAGTGGAAGGGAGAGAGGCTTTAGATCCAGCAGTGAGCGAGAATGTTGAAGATCCACCTGTTGCGGTTGAAAATACCCGATCCATCACCTCACCGGGTATTTCAATTTCCAACTTAGATAACCCAGAAGGTTCTGTTAGCTTAGATTGTCAGCTATATATCGATCGTCCTCCCATCGAATCCGACTGCTACCAAACCATTCTCAAACCAGGAGCTTTGATCCGAGTAAAAGCACCCCGTCAAATGGGAAAAACCTCTTTATTACAGCGCATTCTGCACCAGGCAAGGGAACAAGGACATCAAACTGCGTATTTAAACTTTCAATCTGCTGATGCAAGTTTTCTTACCAACCTTGATGAGCTGTTGCAGTGGTTCTGTGGCGACATCACCAATGAATTAAACTTAGAATATCGAGTAGCAGACTACTGGAAACAAGGCATGGGGAGCAAGCAAAAATGCGGCAACTATTTTCAGCGCTATCTGTTGGCAACCATTACTTCCCCCTTAACTTTGGGATTAGATGAAGTTGATCAAGTTTTTCAGTATCCTGAGATTGCCCAAGAATTTTTTGGATTACTGCGGGCGTGGCATGAAAAAGGGAAAAACGAACCAGCTTGGAAAAAACTGCGTTTAGTCATCTCCCATTCCAAAGAAGTTTATATTCCCCTCAATATCAACCAATCGCCGTTTAATGTCGGCTTACCAATTGAGTTGCCGGAATTCAACCATCAACAAATTAATGAATTAGTACAAAAACATCAACTGAAGTGGTCTGCCCGTGAAATTGAACAACTGATAGGAATGGTGGACGGACATCCTTACCTGTTAAGAAAAGCCCTCTATGAAATTGATCGCGGTTCTTTGAACCTAAAACAATTTTTACAAATGGCACCTACAGAAGAAGGAATTTATGGCGATCATTTACGTCGCCATTTATTTAACCTCACAGCCGATCCTAATTTGGAAGCAGCAATGAAACAAGTAATTGCTAGTTCCAATCCGGTACGATTAGAAGCAAATCTAGCGTTTAAACTTCGCAGTCTGGGTTTGGTGAACCTGCGGGGTAATGATGTAATTCCTCTGTGCAATCTCTACCGCCTTTATTTTAAAGATCGATTGGGAGTTGATTAATGAATGACAAACCTGATTTACATTACGAATATCAAGTAGGTGGTAGCCTACCTGTAGATGCACCAACCTATGTTAGGAGACAAGCTGACCAAGATTTTTATGACGGATTAAAAGCCGGAGAATTTTGTTACGTTCTCAACTCGCGACAGATGGGAAAATCTAGCTTGCGGGTGCAGACAATGGCGAGATTGCAGCAAGAAGGATTTGCCTGTGCTGCTGTTGATATCACCTCAATTGGCACGTCAGATATTACGCCTCAAGAGTGGTATTTTGGAATTATTGACTCCCTGGTAAATAGTTTTGAACTTTATAATCATTTTGATTCTTATGAATGGTGGACAAGTAACGAATTCGTCTCTCCCGTCCAACGCTTCAGCAAGTTTATTCCAGAGGTATTGCTGGAATTAATCGATAAATCTATCGTGATATTTATTGATGAAATTGATAGTGTATTGGCTCTGCCATTTAATATTGATGACTTTTTTGCCGTTATTCGCGATTGTTTTAATCAGCGTGCAGATAAACCAGGATATAACCGCCTAACCTTTGCTTTGATTGGAGTAGCAACACCTTCCGATCTAATTAGTAATCACCTTCGCACTCCGTTTAATATCGGGCGGGCAATTGAGTTAACGGGTTTTCAATTAGCAGAAGCACAACCTTTGGCAGTTGGGTTAGAAACTAAAACAGAAAATTCTCAAGCGTTGTTAGAAGCGATATTATCTTGGACTGGGGGACAGCCATTTTTAACGCAAAAAGTTTGTAAATTGCTCAAAAATTATCTGAATTCCGAATTAATCGAGACTCACCCTGATTTGGTAGCGGATTTAGTCGAAAAGAAGGTGATTGAGAATTGGGAAGGACAGGATGAGCCGGAGCATTTAAAGACGATTAGAAACCGCATTTTACGGAGCCAACAACGTGCAAGTCGGTTGCTGGGGATATATCAGCAAATTTTACAAAACAATCAGATAGTGGCTGATGATACTCCCGAACAAATGGAACTACGATTAACAGGTTTGGTAGTTAAAAAATCTGCTAAACTTAAAGTTTATAACCCAATTTATCAATTTATTTTTAACCTTGATTGGGTAGAAAAAGAATTAGCGAATCTCCGCCCTTACAGCGAAAGTTTTAAAGCTTGGCAAGATTCTGATTGCCAAGATGAATCGCGAGTGTTGCGGGGTCAGGCGTTGCAAGATGCTCAAACTTGGGCGGCCGGCAAAAGTTTGAGCGATTTAGATTATCAGTTTTTAAATGCCAGTCGGGAACTACAACAACGGGAAGTTGAACGAGATTTAGCAGCTCAGAGACAAGCTAATCAACTTTTGACTGAAGCGAATCAGACGCTAACCAAGGCACAGCAAAAGGCACGATGGATTACAATTGGAACCTCGGTTTTTGCTGGGGTGGCTCTGTTAATTGCAAATTGGGCAATTTCTTTTACCAGCAACCGAGTCTCTCACGTTAATAAGTTATCACATACGGTCATGAAAAGTGCTTTTTCCACTCGAGCATTTATTTCTGAGCAGACATTTCAAGCACTGCTGGAAGCATTGAAGGCAGGGCAAGGATTCAAACAACTAGATCCTTCAGCCGAGAGTACAAAAGACATCAAAGGACTAGTGATCGAGACGCTGCAACAAGCTGTTTCCGAAGTCAAAGAGCGCAATAGTTTGGAAGGCCATAGCAGTTGGGTCAGGAGTGTCGCCTTTAGCCCAGATGGCAAAACCTTGGCTTCTGCAAGCGATGACAACACGATAAAACTGTGGAACCTGCAAACCCAAAAACCGATTGCCACCCTCACCGGCCATAGCAGTTCGGTCAGGAGTGTCGCCTTTAGCCCAGATGGCAAAACCTTGGCGACCGCAAGCGATGACAACACGATAAAACTGTGGAACCTGCAAACCCAAAAACCGATTGCCACCCTCACCGGCCATAGCAGTTCGGTCAGGAGTGTCGCCTTTAGCCCAGATGGCAAAACCTTGGCGACCGCAAGCGATGACAACACGATAAAACTGTGGAACCTGCAAACCCAAAAACCGATTGCCACCCTCACCGGCCATAGCAGTTGGGTCATGAGTGTCGCCTTTAGCCCAGATGGCAAAACCTTGGCGACCGCAAGCGATGACAACACGATAAAACTGTGGAACCTGCAAACCCAAAAACCGATTGCCACCCTCACCGGCCATAGCAG